>LJCR01000082.1 GCA_001399705.1 Kouleothrix aurantiaca | reverse complement strand
GTCGGGCAGGCAGTTGATCTGGCTGGCGTCGCCGCTGAGTGGGGCGCGGGCGATGGTGGGCGTGATGTAGGGCTTGCCCAGCAGGGGATGCACGCCATGGGCGCGCTGCTCGTCGGCCTCAAGCTGGAGCACGCGCGCAAGCAGGCGCACCATTGCCGCCAGCGCATTCACGCCTTCCTCGGGCATGGCGCCGTGCGCGATGCGGCCATGCGACACGAGGCGCAAACGCAGCGAGCCTTTGTGTGCCACGCAGACCTCGCGCTCCTCGGGCTCGCAGATGATCGCGCCCGCTGCGCCGTCGGCGTGGCCCTGCGCAACCATGTGCTTGATGCCAAGCATCATCCCTTCTTCATCGACTGGCACCAGCAGGCGGATGGTGCCGGCGAAGGGCGCGCCGGCCAGCTGGATGGCGCGGGCGGCAAAGAGCATGGCCGCCACGCCACCCTTCATGTCGGCAGTGCCGCGCCCGTACATGCGCCCATCCACAATCTCGCCGCTGAAGGTATCGTGCGACCATGCTGTGGGGTCGCCAGGAGTGACGACGTCGGTGTGGCCTTCGAGGATCAGCGTGCGGGTTGAATTGCCGGCACGGCCATGCAGATCGGCAATCACGTTCGGCCGCCCCGGCGCCACTTCTTCCCACCTCGGCTCCCACCCCCACTCGCTCAGCAGGTCGTGCACCAGCTGGGCGGCGCGCTGCTCGTTGGCGCCCGGCACACCCGGCAGGAATACGCTGGGGGTGCGCACCAGCTCGCGCAGAAACGCGATCATGCCAGGTGCGTCGAGGTGGGCGAGCGCGGCAGTGGCGTCGGTCATGGCCCTTCTCCCTGGTGGCGCTACGGGACGAGCCGGCTCAGGGCGACTGCGCCCACGGCCAGCAGCGTGACAAGCAGCAGCGCCAGCGCGTCGATGCGGTTGAACTGGAGCAGGCGGCGCTTGGTGCGCCCGCGCCCGCCACGGTAGCAGCGCGCGTTCATGGCGGTGGTGAGCACCTCGGCGCGGTTGAAGGCGTTGACGAACAGCGGGATGAGAATGCCGCCGACCTTGCGGGCGCGCTCGACCAGGCTGCCCTGGTTGAAACGCTCGCCACGGGCGGCCTGCGCCTTGACCAGGCGCTCGATCTCCGCGACGAGCAGCGGCACGAACTTCAGCGCGATCACCGCAACCATCACCAGCTCGTTCACCGGCACGCGCAGGCGCTTGAGCGGGTCGAACATCACCTCCAGGCCGTCGGCAAGGTCCATCAGCGGCGTCACAAACATGAGCGTACTGGTCCAGTAGTACAGCAGCACGACGCGCACCAGGAAGACCACGCCCTGCAAGAGGCCGTCGGTTGAGATCGAGATGATGCCCCACTGCCAGAAGGTGCTGGCCGGCGATGGGTTGGGGTAGAACAGCACCTGGAAGACGAAAATGATCAGCATGGTGCTGAACAGCAGGCGCATGCCGCGCAGCACATAGCCGAGCGGAATGCGCGAGACGAGCTGGATGAGCGCGACCGCGCCGAGCAGGATCGCGTAGCCGGCGAAGCTGGAGCCGACCAGAAAGGTTGCGAGCATGAGCAGCGCGACGCCGACGATCTTGGTGCGCGGGTCGAGCCGGTGGATGGGCGAGCGCAGATCGAGGTATTGCCCGAAGGTGATGTTGCGCGAGAACTCAACGGCCATGGCGGTTCCAATTACTGTTGCAAGTTGGAAGGTTGGCAGGTTGCAGGTTAGCGTACGACGAAGGACGAATGACGAAGGACGAACGGAATAATTCACCGCAAAGAACGCAAAGGGTTGCGGGTTTACAGGTTCCAGGTTCGCAGGTTGAACGCTACTGGCTACTGCATACTGCCAACTGCCGCCCGGCTACTGTCACCCTTTCACCCTTTCACCCCATCATCTTGTCACTCCGTCACCCTTTCGCCCAGAAACGAGGCCCGCATGAACACCGACGCCTACCTCGCGCGCATTGGCTACGCTGGCCCGCGCACGCCCAACGATTACACGCTCGCGGCGCTGCAGCGCGCCCACCTGCTCGCCGTACCCTTCGAAAACCTCGACATCGGGCGCGGCCGCCCGCTCGCGCTCGACGCCGATGGCCTGTTCGCAAAAATTGTGACGCGGCGGCGCGGCGGCTTCTGCTACGAGCTGAACGGCCTGTTCGCCCGCCTGCTGCGCGCGCTGGGCTACGATGTTGTGCTGCTCGCGGCTGGCGTGGCGCGCGGCGACGGCAGCTTCGGCCCCGAGTTCGACCACATGACCTTGCTGGTACGCCCGCCGCAGGGCCAGGCCGGGCCATGGCTGGTGGATGTTGGGTTTGGCGACTCGTTTGCGCAGCCGCTGCGGCTGGAAGCCAACGCCGTGCAAACGCAGGATGGGCGGGCCTATCGCCTCGAAGAAGCGGCTGGCCGCTGGACGCTGTTCGAGCGCCAGGCCGGCAGCGCACCCTGGGAGCCGCAGTACACTTTCACCCTCCAGCCGCACAACTTCAGCGACTACGACGGGATGTGTCACTATCACCAGACATCGCCCGACTCGCATTTCACGCAGGGGCGCGTGTGCTCGCTGGCAACGCCCGCCGGGCGCGTCACACTCAGCGGCATGCGCCTGATCCGCACCGAGCACGGCCAGCGCAGCGAGCACACCCTGCCCAGCGAGTCCGCAGTCACCGATGCGCTGCACAGGCATTTCGGCATTACGCTCGACGACTGACGACCGACCACCGACGACCTGTTGCGTCCTGAGTGCGCGCAGCCGCTATCAAAGCGCGCTGGCGGCGAATAATGACCACCAAATTATTCACCACGGAGACACAGAGGCACGGAGGTTTTGGGGTTGCATGTTGCAGGTTTATCGGTTCTGCGGTTGCAGGTTGCAGGTTGCCAGTAGGTAAGTCTCGCCGGGTAATATCCTAGACGCAGCTCTGCACCAGCTCTTCAGCGTGCCGCAGGCCTGCATCCCAGGCCGCCGCAAACAGATGCTCATCCAGTGTAGACCTGACTTCCTCACATAGCTGCTGAAACTCGCGCTGATCAGGAAGGGTCAGAAAGGGCGGCACGCTCTCGAACAACGCCTGAGCTGCCCCTAGGAGCGACGCGGCGCGCACGCCCTCACTGCGCAGCAGCGCAACCGCTCCCAGCCCGGCCACGCCCCGCCCGACCAGCTCGCGGAAATGCCAGCGCAGCGCCAGCCGGATCGTATGCTGGTAGTAGCTCGTCGCCAGGTCAAGCTGGCCGCAGTAGCGTTCAAGCTGCCCAAACAGATGCTGCTGGCCAACAATCCCCTGCCGCAGGCCGAGCTGCTGAAGCAGTGGCTGTGCCTGCTCAAAGGCCGCCCGTGCTGCCTCAAGCTGCCGCTGAAACAGAAAAACTTCGCCAAGGGTGTGGTAACCCCAGGCCAGGTCGCGCTTGAGACCCAGCTGAGCATACAGCCCGAGCGACTCCTGATAGGTCACTGCCGCCGCTGCGTAGTCCCCATACTCCACATAGAGCGCCGCCTGCTGTGCAAGAGCGAAAGCAGTGCCGTGGGCATCTTCCACATTTCGGCATAGATCCAGGCTTTCAGCCAGATATGCCTGCGTCTGCGCATAATCCTGATTATTGCGCGCCAGGTAGGCAAGCGAAGTCAGAGTATACGCAATACCACGCTCATCACCAATTGCGCGCTGGATCGCCAGCTCGCGCTCAAAGAATATTCGGGCGCGCTGTGGCGCGCTGCCATCCACTGCTGCCCAGCCAAGCGTATGCAGGGCCCGTACCATACCATGCTGGTCATTGAAGGCCTCATACAGCGCCAGCGCCTGCTCGGCATTCTGGCTTGCTTCGCTCAGCATACCGCATTGCTGGGCGAGCTGTGCGCCAACACACAGCGCCCGCGCCCGGTCTGCCTGATTCTCGCTCGTGCTGGCTAAGGCCAACTGCAGCCAGGAGCGTCCTTCTGAATGATAGCCACGTGAGCTCCAGAATGGACCAAGCGCTCCGGCTAGCTTCAGCAGCAGCGCGTGTGAAGCGTGCGTATCGGCCCATTGCAGCGCGGCACGCAGGTTATCGTGATACAACTCGAGGCGAGTATACCATTTCTGCAAATTCAGCCCTGGCGTCGCGCCTTGCTCAACTAGGTCAGCAAAATACCTGGCATGGCAGGCGCAGATGCGAGCATACTCGCCACTCTCGACCAGTCGCTGGCAGGCATAGTCACGCAGTGTTTCCAGCAGACTAAAGCACGGCTCGTCCGATGTTCGCACGCTGAGCAGATTTTTATCCACCAGGCTGCGCAGCATTGGCAGCGTCGCGATTGTAAGTGCAGGGTTGTCATTCCAAATCGCTGCCACCGCCGCTTCATCAAATAGTCCGCGAAACACACCCAGGCGTGCAAAGCAGCGCTGCTCGAGCGGGCTCAACAGCTGATAGCTCCAGGCGATAGCCGCCTCAAGGGTGCGCTGCCGCTCCGGCCGGGTGCGCGAGCTGATCGCGAGCCAGGCTGCCCGATCGCGTTCGAGCCGCAGTACAATCGCCTCAAGCGACATGATCTTGACCTGGGCGGCAGCTAACTCAATCGCCAGCGGTAACCCATCCAGGCGTAGACAGAGCGTGCTTATGGCTGCTGCATTGGCAGCTGTTAGCGCGAAATCGGGGTTAACTGCCCTGGCGCGATCAATAAACAGCGCGATGCTCGCAACCTGTGCCAGCGTATCGGGCGCGAGTGCAGCTGTAGGCTGATGTTCAGCAGGCAGCGCCAGGGGCTGCACGCGATATTCGTGCTCGCCATCGATTTGGAGCGGCTCGCGGCTGGTGATCATGCACACCAACCCTGGCGCAGACGCCAACAGCCTGGCAACCAGGGGCGCGGCAGGCAGCACATGCTCCATATTATCAAGCACCAGCAGCCGTTGGCCCTCGCGCAAATACTGGCCGAGACGATCCACAACCGGCTCTGCACCGCCCTGTATGCCCAGCGACTGTGCAATCGCTTCCGCCACAAAGGCAGCCTGACCAATGCCCGCCAGCTCGACCACAAAGCAGCCATCGGCATAGGCGTGGCGTTGCTCCCAGGCCAGCTGGTAGGCTAGGCGCGTTTTCCCGACACCAGGCGGACCAAGCAGGCTGATCAGACGGATATCAGGTTGCGCGAGGAGCTGTTTAACCTGCCCCAGCTCGGTTTCACGCCCAATCAGGCGAACAATCGGCGCGGGAATGTTAGAGGGAATCGCTGGTGGGGAAATGTTCTCAGGATGCGTCTGTGGCGCGACGTTTCTGGCAAGCTGTACCAGTTGCGCAGCCAGCTCCTGTTCGGCCTCAATGCCGAGTGCCGACAGAAACAGTGCCGTAACGACAACCGCATCTGGCTGGCGCTGCCCAAGCTCCAGGCGCGCAAGATGCTCTCGACTATAGCCTACGGCCCGCGCCAGCTCGGCCTGGGTCAGTTGTGCGCGCCGCCGCAGATAGCGCAGCATTGCTCCAAAATGCTGGGCTTCGCGCCCATGCGGCAGGCCACGCTCGGGAACTGACACAAAAAGTCACCTTTTGGATGGACATGTATGCAAGAATTGCAGTGCTTTCGGTATTATACAGCACCCGCATGGGCACTGCGAACATGAAGGAGGGGACAGTATGAACTGGGAAGGGGCATTCGAACAGGCTCGGAAGATTGGCTCACAGGCACGCTTATCGATCACAATTGTAAGCAATCAAACTAATGGTCTTGTTGGCTATGCACATGGCACTTTGTACTATCGTGCAAAACAGGAAAATCCCGAACACATGGTTGAATCAACTGCGGAGTACTTTTCCACAGGGCAGGATAACCCACTTCTTGAACTTGACGTTACACCTGCATCTATGGACAAGCCCCAGCTACACGATACAATACCAGTGAAAGGTACACCTAGCTCACCACATACTGCCCTAACACCTATCAGCGCTTTAGCACCGCTACAGCATTCTTTTAGTGATAGGCAAATCAATTTAAACGCACTCTATTCATCATCGGATCCTGCGCCCCTGGGTCCAGCTCAGGTCATGCAGCCGTTTTATGTCGGCTCATCGGATATAACAGGTGTAACGCTTTCTGGAATCAATCAGCCAATTGCCAAGATTACGCTCCATTCCTGGAGTGATTCGACATTCATGGTTAGATTTATTGAATCGCAGGGTGTTTATGTGGGAACGGTGGTACCAATTGATGGTAAACCTGTCGAAATTGTCTATTTACTATCATTGAATGCGATCTGGCAGGTCCCAGACGGCCCACATTAGTTATCTTCAGGCATTCGCTCATGAGCATTTTCGCCTGCGACAGCGCGGTTCGCAGTAACGCAAGGTGGAGTCATCATTATCGAGTGTCTGGAACGAGCTACTAAGCGATGACAATCGTCTCCCATGAGCTGTTTGCTTCAGTTTTCGATCGCTTGCATGTCGCTCAGCCGCATGCGTATAGCTATCAAACACTGGCGACAAGCACAAACCGTGATTGGCAGTATGTTTCCATGTACGAAGGCGCCGTTGTAGCCATGCCAGAAGGCTCCATTGTGGATGAGTCGCTGCGCTATGGGGCCTATTGTATGAACATGACGGTGAGCGGCGAGCTTGTACTGGGGGCGCGCTATGACGGCACTGCACACCAGGATTGGACGGGGCCGGGATATTTTAGCATGCTGCCGCCGATCGGCCAGGTGCACTGGACGAGCACCGCGCCCGGGCAGGTGTATCACCTGTTTCTTTCGCCCCAGCTTGTTGAAGCGATCGCGGCGGAGCTGTACCACGGCGACCCTGCCTGCGTGGGGTTGCCCTTTTTGTTCAACAGGCACGATGCGCTGGTTGAACAGATCTGCTGGGCCATGCGTCAGGAGCTGTATCACCCCGCCCCAGCCAGCCGCCTATATGTCGAAACACTGGCCCAGAGCCTGGTGACCCATCTTCTTCGCCACCACGCCCCTGCTCAGCCGCCGCTCATGCGCCCTGCCCCGCAGCTCCGCCCGGCAGCCATACGAGCGGTTTGTGAGTATATTGAAGCGCACCTTGAGCAGCCACTGGGCCTGGCAGAGCTGGCCCAGGTTGCCAGCAGCAGCATCGCGACCCTGGCGCGCCAGTTCAAGCTGGCAACTGGTCTTTCCCCGCACCAGTATGTCGTGCGGCGGCGGCTTGAGCGGGCGCGTGCGCTGCTGCAGGAAGGCGCAGGCAGCGTGTCACAGGTAGCGTATGCCACAGGTTTTGCCGATCACAGCCACCTGGTGCGTTCTTTCCAGCGCTACTACGGTCTGCGGCCAGGGGATCTGCTGCCGGCGAAGAAAAAAATCCATGTAGTGGGCACGAATATTCAAGACCTCACCGACCCGCGCATGGCAGAGTAAGCCCCATACGCATCCGACCTGCCTGGAGGCGCTGTACAGCATCAATCAAGCGCGCACTGGTGCTGCACAGTGCTTGCCCTTGCATGAAAGGAAGTCATATTCTCCGCGCCTCCTTTCGGTGAAGGGGGTTTTTGCTTGCATTGGCGCGGTGCGAACTGAGCGACCGCCTTCGGTGAGTACGGCGAGATATGGTATTATCATCAACCGCCGCCCGCTGCGCGCCCACGCTGGCATCGCGCTGGACGACACCTGACGACCGACGCGGGATGATTTACCGCAAAGAACGCAAAGCGCGCAGGCGACGAACGACCGCCAAAAGAATTTCACCACGGAGGCACAGAGGCACGGAGATTTGGGTTGCAGGTTGCAGGTTTGAAGGCTTGAACGTTGCGGGTTCGCAGGTTTGAAGGCCACTGGCTACTGCCAACTGGCTACTGCATACTGCCAACTGGCCACTGCATGCTGCCAACTGGCTACTGCCAACTGGCTACTGCCAACTGCCGACTGGTTACTGTCACACTTTCACCCTTTCATCTTGTCATCTTGTCACCCGCTCCTGCTGTCTCCCATCTCCTGCCAGAG
>LJCR01000819.1 GCA_001399705.1 Kouleothrix aurantiaca | reverse complement strand
GTTGTTGGCTAGGGTTTGGGGCGTGTGCGGGCGAGCGCCAGCCCTTGCACGTCGGCGGTGCCGGCGGCGCGCAGGGCGTCGGCGCATGCGCCCATGGTTGCGCCCGTGGTGTAGACGTCGTCGACCAGCAGGATGCGGGCGGGTGGAGAAGCGCCGCGCCAGGCGAAGGCGTCGCGCATGTTTGCGGCGCGCATGTGGGCATTGGCCTGGGCGGCTTGCTGGGCAGTATCGCGGGTGCGCGTCAGCGGGCCGGTGATGAGCGGGAGCTTGTGGATGTGGGCAACTACGGCTGCCAGCGCCTCGGCCTGGTTGAAGCCGCGCTCGGACAGGCGGCGCGGGTGGAGCGGAATGGCGGCGACGGCGTCGAACTCGCGCGCGCGCGGGGCGATATTTTCGGCAAGCAGCTGGCCAAGCGGCTGGGCGATTCGGCGCGTTTTTCGGTATTTGAGCTGGTGGATGACTTCGCGCAGGGGCGACTGAAACACGTACGCGACATGCACCTGGCTCAGGCTAGAAGGCAATGTACGCCCGTCCGGTTGATATGCTTCCAGCCGGGCTTGGCAGGTTGCGCAGAACAGCGTGCCCAGCGTGCGACAGGCGGCGCAGCGGTCGGGGAAGATGAGCTGAAGCAGTGTTTCGAGGAGCGATTGGCGGCCCATGGGGCTCTTGTTCCTGCGCTGATGTGGTTACGCTGCTAGATAGTATAGTTGGGCAGCGGCTGCGCAGAAAGGCCTCGCTGGTCCTGTTGGGAATGCGCGGTGGGTACTATGCCGGGGAGAACCACGGAACCAGAGAACCACGGAACCAGAGAACCGCAGAACCGAGAACTGCGCAACTGAGAGCCAAGAACTGCGCAACTGAGAGCCAAGAACCGCAGAGCCGCAGAGCCGACTGTTGTGTTAGACCGAGAAAATCTCGTCGACGGGGATGAAGCGGAGCGCGCCGGTGGGGCAGGCGCTGATGCATGCCATATCGTCGTAGCCGTGGCAGAGATCGCACTTGTTGGCGCGCTGCGGGCCAGCTGGCTGAAGCGGAATGGTGGGCTGGCGCAGCCGCTTGATCTGCCGCCACAGCGCCCACAGCGGCGAGTGCTGCGGCGTGCTGACTGGCATAAGCTGCACGGCATCGTAGGGGCAGGCGGGCACGCATTCGCCGCAGCCGGTGCACTTGTCGTTCACCACCAGCGCGCCGTGTTCGTCCCACTCAATGGCGTCCTCGGGGCAGGCCTCGACGCACTCGGCGCCGACACGGCACTGCCGGCACGAGTTGGTGACCTCAAGGTCGTTCAGGATCGCGCCTTTGACATGAATGCGCGTTTGGCCAAAGCGCGTGGCGCAGGCCTGCTCGCAGATCTGGCAGCCTTCCTCGCACAGCTCAGGGTCGCGCACAATCACGTGCGTGCCGCGCAGCAGGCCCTGGCTGATCGCCTTGTTGAGCTGCGCGGTGCGCTCGCGGCTGTGCCGAATGGCGGCATTGTCGGCGCGGCGCTTCTTTGCCACGTCTTTGAGCTGGCTGTGCAGGGTGGGCTGCTCGCGCAGCAGATCGGCGAACTGGGCGGCGGGCAGTGTCAGCAGCTCCACGGGCGTGAGCGCGCGCACATCGGCGTTGTGGGGAATCTGGTCGAGCAGCGCCATTTCGCCAAAGAAATCGCCTTCGTCGAGGTGCGCAATAGTTTGTTCGCCCTGCGCGACGAGCACCTGCCCTTCTTCAATCAGGTAAAGTGCTTTGCCCATTTCGCCTTCGCGAATGATTGTCGCGCCGCGCGGGTAGTGCTTGGGCTGCAGCAGCCCCGCCAGGCGCGAGCGCTCCAGCGGCGACAGGCGGCTGAACAGCGGCACCTGGCCGAGCGTGCTTTCCGCCAGGCGGTGGCGGTAGATGTCGCGCAGCACCTGGGCCAGCTCGGGCGATTTGGGCAGCAGGGCGCGTAGCTGCTCGCGCGGGATCTGCAGCAGGTAGCACACGGTTTCGGCGGTGACGCTTGCGCCGCGAAAGAGGTCGCCAAACAGCGGGCCTTCGCCAAAGCAATCGCCGCGGTTGAGGATGCCGATCAGCACGTTCTGGCTGGTGCGGTTGTGCAGCGTCAGCGTGATGGTGCCGCGCAGAATGAGGTAGACAAAATCGCAGGGTGCGCGCTCGTGCAGAATGGTGGTGCCGGGAATAAAGGCGCGCAGCACACTGATATTGGCGAGCTGCTCGAGGTTGTTGCGCGGCACGTTTTGCAGGCAGTCGAGCTGCGCGAGCGCGCCAACCTGGCGGGCCTGGCGCTCCTGCTGGGCCAGCGCTTCGGCGGAGGGCTCGGCGGGGACGTTGCGCTGCTGTTTGACTGTAGCTCCCATGGCGTTCTGATCTGCCGCAGGCTCGTGGGCCGCTGCACGCCGCTGGGTGGGCCGGGCGGCGGTTGCCGGCGTTTGGATTTGGCGCGTTCGCGCCCCTACCCTTCCGTGAGAAACCAGGTGCGCCCAATTCGTACCACCGGCACCGCGCCGTCGGGGTTGCCAATGATTGTGTTGAGCGGGTTGCTCTGCTCCCACAGATTTATAACTGCGCCGGTGTCGGTGGTGCGCGTAATCAGCAGGTAGATCGAGCCGTTGATTGGCCGCACCAGCGCGTGATCGTCTTCTTCCGACACGACCTCGATGCCATCGAACTTGATGTCGAGGGTGAGCTCCTCGCTGTTGGCGAGCTTGCCAAGGC
>LJCR01000818.1 GCA_001399705.1 Kouleothrix aurantiaca | reverse complement strand
CGATCATTAGCATCTTCGGCGTCGAGCCGGCGGTGGCCGAGATTGGCACGCAGTACCTGCAAGTGACCATGGGCACCGTGGTGGTGCTGGTGGCGCTGTTCATCGGCGGCGGCGTGCTGCGCGGCGCCGGCGACTCGCGCACCCCGATGCTGGTGACGGCGCTGGCGAATCTGGTGAATGTCGGCCTTGCCTATGGCATGATCTACGGCCACTTTGGCCTGCCGCAGATGGGCGCGGTCGGCAGCGCGTGGGCGACCTTCCTGGCGCGCACACTGGCGCTGGCGCTGCTGGTGGCGGCGCTGTGGCGTGGCCGCAACGGCGTCACGATCCGTGGCCGCGGCGGCTGGCTGCCCGATGTAAAAGTGGCCATGCAGGTGCTGCGCATTGGCATCCCGGCCGCGCTTGAGCAGGTAATGGTGTCGAGCGCGTTCCTGGCGATGTCGGTGGTTGTAGCGCACCTTGGCACCGAGGTGCTGGCCGCGCATCGTGTGGCGTTCAACGCCCTTTCGCTCTCATTCCTGCCGGGCATTGGCTTTGGCATCGCCGCAACGGCGCTGGTGGGCCAGAGCGTCGGCGCGCGCAAGATTGCCGAGGGCGGCGCGGCGGCGCGCGTAGCGACCACCTGGGCGGTGGCGTGGATGAGCGCAATCGCGGCACTGCTGTTCGTGTTCGCGCCGCAGGTATTGCATCTGTTCACCAGCGACATGGCAGTGGTGAATGCGGGCGCGAACGGCCTGCGCGTGGTGGCGCTGCTTCAGCCATTCTGGGGCGTGCTGTTCGTGCAGGCGGGCGCGCTGCGCGGCTCGGGCAATACCACCTTCCCGCTGCTGATCACCGGAGTCGGGATCTGGATCTCGGTGGCGCTGGGCTATCTGCTGATCCACACGATCGGCGGCGGGCTGGCGTCGGTATGGGCGGCCTTCCTAGCAGTCGCGCCGTTTATGGCCTTCCTGATGTGGCGGCGCTTCCAGCGCACGGTGGCTGAAGGCGTGGCTGCGTAAAACGGCCAGCGAAAGCGAAAACGGTGGGGGCGGGTTTCGCCTCCACCGTTTTTTGTTGCCCAATGGAGGGCTGCCAGATTGTTCACCGCAAAGAGCGCGAAGGGCGCGGAGGCGTTTGAGGTTAAGGTTTGTGCCACCCGCTTCCTGCCGACTGCCGACTGCCACCTGCCGCTGCGATAACTCAACATTCAGCATTCAACACTCAAAACTACCCATCACGCTCTTTGCGGTTCATACCTCACGCCAGGATGCGCGCACGCGCGGGATCGTAGGTTGGGCGCAGGTAGGCACGCGCCGCGTAGCGCTCGCCGTCGATCACAATTGCGTAGCTGCCCGCGCGCACGAATGCGGCATCGACGCCCGGGGGGTTGCTCACATAGCCCATGCCGATCGCCGCGCCAAGTGTGTGCGCATAGCTGCCCGAGGTCGTATAGCCCACCGTCACGCCATCGCGCTCGATTGGCTCGGCACCCCATAGCACCGGCGCAGGATCTTCCAGCACAAAAGTCGCCAGCATGCGTGTGAGGTTGGTTTCGCGCTGGCGCAACAGCGCCTCGCGGCCAAGAAAGCCGCCCGGCTTGTCCCACGCCACTGCGAAGCCCAGCCCGGCCTCAAGCGGCGTGTCGTCGGGCGAGATCTCGGCACCCCAGGCGCGGTAGCCCTTCTCCATGCGCAGCGAGTTGATGGCGTAGTGGCCGGCGTTCGCCAAGCCCAGGTCGCGCCCGGCCGCCATCAGCGCGTCGTAGAGCGGCGCGGCCTGTGGCGTGGGCACGTGCAATTCCCAGCCTAGCTCGCCCACGTAAGTAATACGCACGGCGCGCACGGTTGTCATTCCTAATTCGATCAGCTGCGCGGTGCCGAAGGGAAAGGCCGCGTTGGAAAGATCAGCCGGGCCGAGACGCGCCAGCAACTCGCGCGAGCGCGGCCCCATCACGCCAATCACGCTGCTGGCGAGCGTCACATCGCGCAGCTCGGCCTGCTCGCCGGGCGCGAGGTTACGTGTGATCCAGTCGGCGTCGTGCGTGGCCTGGGCGGTGCCGGTGATCAGCAGGAAGGACTCAGCGCCAGTGCGAATCACGGTCAGGTCGCTTTCGAAGCCGCCGCGCGCGTTGAACATGCCGGTATAGACCACATGGCCGACCGGCACGTCAATATTGTTGCCGCACAGCCGTTGCAAAACTGCCAGGGCGTCGCGCCCGCGCAATTCCAGCTTGCCAAAGCCGGTCTGATCGAACACGGCCACGGCTTCGCGGGCGGCGCGATGCTCGGCGGCGTGGCATTCGAACCAGTTCTGGCGACCAAACGAATATTCCATTTTCGGCAGCATCCCATCGCGCGCAAACCAGTTTGGTCGCTCCCAGCCAGCTTTCACGCCAAAACTCGCGCCCTGCGCGGCCAGCCGGTCATGGAGCGGGCTGAGGCGGATGTTGCGCGCGGTTTCAAACTCGCGGTTGGGCCAGGCCATCTGGTAGTGCAGGCCCAGAATTTCGGCCGAGCGCTCGCGCAGAAAGGCGGTGTTGTTCGCGTATGCGCCAAAGCGCCGCACATCGACCGACCACAGGTCGATTGGCATGTGGCCGCCGATGATCCATTCGGCCAGGTAGCGCCCCGCGCCGCCAGCCGAGGCGATGCCCACCGAGTTGAAGCCCGCCGCCACAAACAAACTGCGCAGCTCGGGCGTTTCACCCATGAGG
>LJCR01000817.1 GCA_001399705.1 Kouleothrix aurantiaca | reverse complement strand
GCTTCCATGTCGACCCGGCGAAGATTGGCGATTTGGGCGTAACAAACGACGACATCGCCCAGTCGGTGCGCACTCTGATTAACGGCAGCCGCGCGACCGTACTGCGCGAAAATGGTGAGGACACCGACATCTACGTGCGCCTGCAAGCTTCCGACCGCACCAGTGTCGATGCGATCCGCGGCATTACTGTGCCGACGCGCACCGGCGGCGTGCCGCTCAGCTCGCTGGTGAAGCTGGAAGTCGCTTCCAGCCCCACCACCATCCGCCGCTACGACCGCCTGAACCAGGTACTGATTGGCGCGAACGTTGTGGGGCGCAACGCCAACGACGTGCAGGCCGAAATCGCCAGCAAGCTGCAGGGCCAGAGCCTGCCAAGCGACATCGCCGTGAGCTTTGTGGGGCAAACGCAGCAGCAGCAGGAAGGTTTCAGCACGCTAATCATTGCGATGCTTTTGTCGGTGCTGTTCGTGTATATGGTGCTGGCGTCGCAGTTTGGCTCGTTCCTCCAGCCGCTGGTGATCATGCTCGCGATGCCGTTTAGCTTTATTGGCGCGTTCCTGGCGCTGCGCCTGACGAATATTGATCTCGATATCACCGGCATGATCGGCCTGATCATGTTGCTGGGTCTGGTGACCAAGAACTCAATCCTAATGGTAGACTTTGCGAACCGCCTGCGCGAGGTTGGTTTAAGTAAACACGCAGCGCTTGAAGCCGCTGGCGCGATTCGGCTTCGCCCGATCCTGATGACGACGCTGGCGCTGGTGGTGGGCAGCTTGCCGGTAGCAATTGGTATTGGCGAAGGCACTGAGTTTCGGCGCGGCCTCTCAATCGTGCTGATTGGCGGCCTGATCACCTCGATGCTGCTGACACTGCTCGTGGTGCCGACAGCTTATAGCATCCTCGACTCGGTTCTGACGCGAATCGGGCGGCTGTTCCGCCGACGCACCGATGATGCGCCCCCGCCCGCCCGCGGCGAAACCGCACCGCTGCAGCAGGCCGCTGCCGCGAACAGTGCCAACGGCGCCAGCGAGCTGATGAGCGTGAAGATCGAGCCGGGCGATCAAAAATTGTAGGGTGTTTTCGATATCGTCGCGTAATCGTTGCAACAAGGTCTCAGGAGCATACACGTGAAATCAAAACCAACCCTTGCGGGTATCGCACTTACCGTACTGGGGCTCAGCCTGAGCGCCTGCGGCGGCAGCCCGAGCGCGGCCACCAATCCCGCGCCGGCGGGGCAGGCAACCGTCACGCCGCTGCCGACGCTGGTGGTGCCAACCAGCCAGGCCGCATCCGCGCCTGATCTCGAGCTGGGGGTCAGCGGCTCGGGTGAAATCAAGGCTGCGCAGGACGCCGATCTGGTATTCCAGGCGCAGGGCACGGTCGATAAAGTGAATGTCAAAGAAGGCGATCTGGTGAAGAAGGGCGATGTGCTGGCCAGCCTGGACCTGCGCACCTTCGACCAGCAGCTCCACCAGGCCGAGGCCGCGCTGGCAAATGCCCAGGCGCAGGAAGGCGCGCTGACGCAGGCACCCACAAACTCGGATGCGGCGGCGGCGGCGGCGCAGGTGCGCCAGGCGAAAGCCGCGCTTGATGCGCTGCGGGCTGGGGCCAAAGCACCCGATCGCGCTCAGGCTGAGGCGGGTTTGAACGCCGCGCAAGTCAACTTGCAGATGACGCGTGACAAACTTTCGCTGGCGAAAACCCAGGCCGAAAATAGCATGAACCAGGCTACGCAGTTGCTTACTCAGGCGCAGGCACGCTACGCTCAGGCTAAAAACTACTGGGATCATATCCAGGCCGAAGGAACTGACCCGGTGGTGCCGACTGTGACCGACCCGAAGAGCGGCAAGAAGGTTGGCAACAAGCTGAGCGACGGCCAGCGCGAAAACTACTATGCGCAGCTTGTACAGGCCGAAGCGGGTATGCACCAGGCTGAGCAGGGATTAGCCCTGGCCCAGGCTGCGTTTGAGTCGGCCAAGCAGGGCGAGATCACGGGCATTGCCGCCGCCGAGCAGCAACTGGCCCAGGCCCAGGCAGGTGTTGATAAGCTGAACCTGCCGGCAGACAGCGCGCAGGTGGCGGCGGCGCAAGCAGCACTGGCCCAGGCCCAGGCCGCGCAGGCGCGCTTGACGGCGGCCCCGCGCGATGCCCAGAAGGCCGCGGCTGCCGCAGGCATCGCACAGGCGCAGGCGGCGTTGGAGCTGGCGCAGATCAACCGCGAGCACGCCGAGCTGGTGGCGCCGTTCGACGGTATTATCGCGGTGGTGAACATCGATCCCGGCGACCCTAGCACGGTGGTGGGGCAGGCCGCGGTTAAGGTTGTTGATGTGAGCGCGCTCCATGTGGATGCGCAGATCACCGACGTTGATATTGCGAAGGTGGCAGAAGGGCAGGCGGTCGAGGTGCATGCCGACGCAGTGCCCGATAAGACCTACAAAGGCAAGGTTTCGTATGTGTCGCCAACGGCTTCGACGGTTGGCACCATTCGCACCTACCTTGTGCGGGTGGTACTGGATGATCAGGAAGGCTTGCGTGCGGGGATGAGCGTGCGCGTCGATATCAACACGAAGTAGGCTGCACGGCAATGGCGCTCGCGCGCCGGCCACGCTCGTCCCTCAAAAAACTGCCCGCGCCAGAGTTTGGCGCGGGCAGTTGCGTTTCTTTCGCATTAGGAGCTTGGTGCTGCAACCAGACAA
>LJCR01000816.1 GCA_001399705.1 Kouleothrix aurantiaca | reverse complement strand
CCACCGCCGCGAAATCGCCAGCCTGCGCAATTTCGCGGACCAGCGGCAGCCTGGGTGTCATGCGCCCGGGCGCAGTCGCGCCGGCGTCGTTATGGGCCAGCGCAGGCGAGAACTGCACCAGCAGAATTGCGCGGCCCGCCAGCCGCACCGGCATGCCCGAGCCATCGCTGATCAGCTGCGGCACATATTCGAGCCGCATAGGCGGCAGCGCGCCGCGAAACTCGAAAACCACCCGGTCGTAGACTGGTGTGGCTTCGGCGTGGTGGGCCGCGCGGATCGCGAACAGCGTGGGTGTCGCATTCGGCATCGCAAGCATCGCTTTCCCTTACATCACCCGGTAGCGCAGTTCGAGCACAAGTGCGGTGATCGTCAGCACAGCGGCGATGATTGGCAGAACCAGCGTTTGCGCCGTAATTGGCTGCATGAGCATGCTTGCGCCGAATAGTATTTCGGAAACGGGCATCAGCACTCGCCCGATTAGAATGCGCGGCGGCTGCCCGACCGGCGGGCGGCGAATGAGCCAAAACAGCCAGAATAGCCCTAAGCCAAGCACCATCCAGGCAGCAATTGTTTGGAATGTCGGCGACATTGCAGGCTCCTACAAGCGTTTCCTGTATAAACGCACTGCCCGGAACCTTTTCGCAATCGTATTATTGATCGATTGGCTCGAATGCTGCTGGCGCGGCGGCGAGGCGCATGGTTTCGACGCGCTGCTGCTGATCGTCAGAAGCCCGCACGAGCTGCTGGTAGTCGGGGCCGCGCAGCTCGGGGTTGCTTTCCGCCAGCTCGCCCAGAACGCGCCACAGCGCCGCCTTGCCATGAATGCCAATAGTCAGCGCTTCCAGGCCTTCAAACACGTGCAGCGCGCCAGTGGCCTTGTCGTCGATCTGCAGCTTGAGCTGGCTAATCTTTGTGCCCAGCCATGCCCCGACCTGGCGTGGAATACTTTCGCCGAGACCCAGCCGCTTGATCAGCTGCTCAAGCTCTTGCCGCTCGGCGCTGATCTCGGCGTGCAGCTGCAACGCCAGCTTGGCGACGGGCGTGCCGTCATGGGCTTCGGCGAGATGTTTCATCAAATCCAGCGCCCCGGTCGAAGCAGCCAGGTGATCGTTCAGATAAATGCCGAGGTGTGTGTTCGCCATGGGGTGTTTCCTTTCTAGCGATAGCTGAAAATACGATGTGGCAGCCTGTACGCGAGCGCGTGCAGTGGGCAGAGGGCCGCCATTGAAATGAGGTCGCGCGTTGCGTCTGCTCACATCCCTGCAACTTTCACACCAACGCCGGTGCGATGGACGCGCCGCTGCGCGCGTATCGGGCGCGCGCCTGTGAAACTAACTCTGCCTGCTGCGCCAGCTGCCGCCGCCGAATGCGGTATACTTGTGGTTCAACCATGCCTCGTCGCATCGTGGATTGCAGTGTGCGCCTGGCGAAAACGCAAACTGCGATCGGGAACATGCGCAATGCACCTCGAACTCTGGCAGTGGGCGCTGGGCGCGCTCGGTGCCTTTCTCGTCGGCCTCTCGAAAACGGGCATTCCTGGCCTGGGGATTTTGAATGTGGCGATTTTCGCGCTGGTGTTTCCGGCGCGCGAGTCGGTTGGGCTGGTGCTGGTGATCCTGATCTTTGGCGATCTGGTGGCGGTGTCGTCGTACCGGCGCGACGCAAGCTGGCCGCACCTGGTGAAATTATTTCCGTGGGCGGCGGCGGGCGTGGTGTTAGGGTTCTTCGCGCTTGGCCGTGTCAACGATGGGCAGATGCGCCATATCATCGGCATTATTCTGCTGGCGCTGGTGGTGTTTCAGTTCATTCGCTCGCGCCGCCCGCCCAGCGCCGAGGAAGATGCGCTGCTGGCGCGGCCGTGGGTTGCGCCGCTCACCGGCATCACCGCCGGCTTCACGACCATGGTGGCGAACGCGGCTGGCCCGGTGATGGTGATCTACCTGCTGGCCACGCGCCTGCCAAAGATCCTGTTTGTTGGCACAGCAGCCTGGTATTTTCTGGTCATCAACCTGTTCAAGGTGCCGTTTAGCGCGTCGCTTGGGCTGATCAACCCGAGTTCGTTAGGCGTTTCGCTGTGGCTTGCGCCCTTTGCCGTGGTTGGCGCGCTGATTGGCCGGCCAATCGTGGAGCGGCTGAACCAGCGCGTGTTCGAGCTTATCGCGCTGGCGCTGACCTTTGTGGCGGCGCTGGGGATGCTGCGTTAGGGCCGTTGCAGATTTCATGACGACCGACGACTGACGAACGACCACGCGCTGGTTGTCGGTCGTCGGTCGTCAGTCGTCGGTACGCTACACGGTTTTTGCCGCGCCAATGGCTTCTTCCAGCGCCGCCAGCACGCGATCAACCTCGGCCTCGGGGTCGTGCGCCCACTCCGCCGACCAGGCGCGGTGAATGCGCCAGCCAAGCGTGCTCAGCACCTGCTCGCGCAGGCGCTCGCGGTCGCGGGCGGAGGGCGCGGTGCGGAAGTCCTCGCCGTCGCACTCGATGCCCAGGCGGAACTGCTGCGGATTGTGCGGGTCGCGCACGGCAATGTCGATGCGGAAATCGGAATGGCCGATCTGGCGCGCCAGCTGCAGGCCGCGCTTCGCCAGCGCTACCGCCAGCCGATCTTCGAAGCGCGGGTCGAGCGATTGCGACAGCGGGCGCGGCGGCGCGGCGGGTCGCGCGCC
This sequence comes from Kouleothrix aurantiaca, assembly GCA_001399705.1. Taxonomy (GTDB): domain Bacteria; phylum Chloroflexota; class Chloroflexia; order Chloroflexales; family Roseiflexaceae; genus Kouleothrix; species Kouleothrix aurantiaca. The sequence continues at coordinate 28 of LJCR01000816.1, read as the reverse complement.
ATTGCTGCTTTCGAGCGGGTTGGCCGGC
>LJCR01000815.1 GCA_001399705.1 Kouleothrix aurantiaca | reverse complement strand
CGATAATCACCGCGCAGCGCGCGCCGACCAGCAGCTTGAGCAGCTCGGCAATCTCCGTGTTGATCGTCCCGCGCGACAGAATGTCGTCGAGATCCCACGCCTCGCGGCGCCCGCGCCGGATACAGACGAGCGCGCCGTCCACGTCGGGGATGCGCGGGTAGATCGTGACGTGCATACGCGTGCCGTGCGCGATTGGCAGCGTCTCCTGGGGGTGCTCGGAGTCGAGCCGGACGCCCAGGATACTGGCCAGCAAAATAGCGCGGGTTTTCACCTCGGCCTTGGTGTTGAAGCGCTCCGGCACGGTCACAAAGCCGTGCCCGGCCTCCTGGACCATGATCGACTCGTTATTGATCTTGATCTCGGTGACCCGCTCGTCGTCGAGGTAGCGCTGGGCCGGGCCCCAGCCCAGGGTCTGGGCAAAGAGCTGGATCAGCGTCTCGTGATCGTTGGGCACGCGCGCCAGAGGGCCGCTGCGCTGGCGCTGCTCCTGGATAGCCGCTCTGAGCACCATGAGCACCTCGGCGTTGCGCTCGGCCGCCGGCGCGAACGGGTCCAGGAACTGGGGCCGCTCGCGAAACGCCGCCGAGAGCACGTCGCGCACGGATTGCAGGACGGCGGTATCTCCCGCCGCCTGCTCGCGCGCAAGGGTCTGCGCTCCGTTCCCCACAACCGCCGATAGGCCGCTCTCTTCTTCAGCCGTGTCGAGAATTGAGCCGGCCGCCGCGCCCCTACGCGGCGTGTCCATGACCGAGAAGAAACTATTCGTCATGAAGCGCCTCCATACGCGGCGGTGCTCTGCGCGGCATTCTTCGGCTTCTTATTGCCAAACAGCCGCTGGAAGGCCGATGCCTTCGGCATTGGCAGCGGCGGCTTCAGCCCGACCTGCTGGCAAAGGTTCTCGACGACCTGGTGGACGCCGATCGAGAACTTGCTATAGGGCTTGAGGTCGAGCGGGCAGACATAGCGATCCTGGTCCTCATCGGCCGCGCTGAGTAGATGCGGGTCACGCGGCAGCGTGCCGATCGTGCGCACCCGCGGGAAGCGCTGCGCGAACAGCGGCGCGATGGCGGGGATGGTGACCGTGACACCCTTCTCCGGCTCCATAAAAAGGAGCAGACAGTGGTCGGTCATGTCGCGGCCGGCGACGGCCTGCTCGAACACCACCAGCGCTTTGCCGGTTCCCTCGCGCTCTTTGCGGCCCGGAGGGCTGGGGAGCACGACATAGCCGCCGTCGCGCGCCGCCAGCAGCGCGTAGGGGCGCTTTTTGATCTCGGGGCCAGTGTCGACCAGCACGACATCGTAGCCTTCGATAGCGCGCACCGCCTGCATCAGCGCCATCCACTGCTGGCGCTGCAAGTCGGCCGGGCCGACCGTCTGCTCGCTGCCGAGCAGGAAGTCGATGCCAGAGGCCGCGTGCTTGTAGATGTAGCGCCGCACGTTCTCAGGAGTCCAGGCATTGGGCCCGTCCTCCTGGATATGCAAATAGGTCGGGAAGCCGCTCGGGATGCGAAACGTCGGCACGATACCGCTGTTGGAGAGGTCGCCGTCGACGACTAGCACGCGCAGGCCGCGCCGCTTGAACCCCTCCGCCAGGGAGGAGACGACCACGGTCTTGCCGATACCGCCCTTGGCGCCGGCGACCGCGATCACCGTCTGCTGCACCGCGGCGCGCTTGCGCACGCCGAGCTGGCCGCCGATCCACGCGGAGATCTCTTGGGCGCCGCGGCCGTCGGTGATCGGCAATCCGGCGTCGACAAAGTCGGCCATCCGGTTCAAGCCGATGCCCTGCAAACCGATCAGCACCGTCACCTGCCGCGCGCGCGCGGCCTGGATAAAGTTCCACAGGTCATCGATGTTCCTGCTAGCCGAATCCTCGATGTACACCACTTGCGGCGGGCGATCACTGGTAATGAGCCGCGCCGCGAAATCGATCGCGCCACTTCCGATATTCACGCCCTCATAGGCAGATAGGGCCTCGCTTAGGCCCGGGGTGGCGCTCACCAAAAAGACTTCCAAGCCACCTGTGCTCATAATCGTCCTTGCTCCTTAGAAGCGCCCAAGGCCCCACGAGCCTTGAACCGCGTAGCGTTTCTCGATCTTGCCTGTGCGGGGATCGAACGCGAATAATGTATTGGTGGGATACCGGTCACCGCCCTGGCCGGTCGCGCCCTGGGCAAGGACCTCCTCGATGGAGCCGACTCGACGGCGGCCGCCGTAATTACCGATATGCGCCACGATCAGTGGGACCGCGGCTGACGTCAGCAGGCCGCGCACGACGTTGACGGGCGTGGCGCCGTCCTCGCTGGCCATGCGCTCCAGGTTCTTGAGCGCCGCCTGGCAGTCGGGGGCGTGGATGGTGCCGATGCCGGGGTGGCCCGAGGCCGCCGCCTGAAGCATCGCGAGCGCCTCGGCGCCGCGCACCTCGCCGCAGACGATCAGGTCGGGCTTCTGCCTGAGGGCGAACCGCACACACTCGGTGTAGGTCAGGCCCGAATTCAGGACCTCCATCGTCATGCTGTCGGCAGGCTGCGGCAGCTCACGGCTTTCCTCGATGATGACGACGCGCTTCTCGTCGCCGATCGCCTGCAACAGCGCCCCGGTCATGGTGGTTTTCCCCGAGCCGGTCGCGCCGGCGATCAAGATGGTGACGCCGCGGCGCAGCGCCTCAATCAGCAAATCAGCCGCCGCGCGGGGCAGG
>LJCR01000814.1 GCA_001399705.1 Kouleothrix aurantiaca | reverse complement strand
GCCCACCTCGGATAATATGGCTTCCCAATCGTATTAAGTGCACAGCCGATTATAGCGGCAAATAGCAGAATGTCAATGGTTTCCGCGCAACTGGCTGATTACGCAGCCCGGTAGCACGCCGGCCGATACGTTTTGTGCGGCGGAGCTTCTTCTTCGGTACCACGCCAATTGTGGGGTGGTGTTCGCTGAAAGGAGAGCGCACAATGCAAAAACGTGTGATTCGCTGGGTTGCGGCCGGGATGGTGGCGCTGGCGCTGGGCTTCGGCCTGGTGGCGGGCGGCGCGCACCCCACAACGGCGTATGGTGCTGATCCTACGCCAACCGCGTCGGGTAGCATCCCGGGTGGCTCCGGCGGCGGGCACTAGGCCTGCATGCCCGGCTAGAGGGGATCGGGTGGGTGCTGCGCGTGCGTATGCGAATACGCCTGTGTGGCGCAATGCGGCCTGGGCTACTGGCCCGGGCCGCGTTTGTGCTCAGGGCGCGCCAGTTACAACAAAGCTGGCCCAGATCAGCGGTCGCGCAAGCGGATCGTGATCTTCCTCAAAGCGCAGAATAATCGCGCGCTGCGTTTCGGCCAGGGCCTGGGCGGCATCGCCGGTGCGGTGCAGCGCCGTGTAGAAATTCTGCATGAAATCAGGCGCAACTGCGTCGGAGATCGGCCACAGGCTGGCGAGCACGGCGCGCGCCCCGGCTGCCAGAAATGCCCAGCTCAGGCTCAGCACCTCGTTGCCTGGCAGCGAGGCCGCGCCCGCTCCTTCGCAGGCCGAAATCGTTACGAGCGCGCCGCCCAGGCGCAGCGTGGCGATTTCATCCAGCCACATATCGTCATCCCAGAGCGTGATATGGGCGCGCTGGGCGTGTTCCGGTATCAGGCTGGCGTGGGTGGCCAGATGCAGCAAAGCGTCGTTTTGCAGCGCGCCGCTGGCCGAACGTGCAAGCAGCGCCGCGCGCGTGGCGTCGGCATCCTGCCAGCGCAAATGCGGGCCGGGCCAGACACTGGCTACCTTGTCGAGTTCGGCCCCAATGGCGGGAAGCGCCGCTTGGCCGTTGCGAAACTTGCCGCACCCCAGCAGCAAAGCGTGGCGCGATTGGCTGGCTGGCCGCTCGGCAAGCATCGACCAGATCGCCAGCGCCGGTACCTGTTGCAGAACCGCCTGCTCGGCCAGCCAGCCGTCTCCCACGCGCAGCGCGCCCCACGCCACCTGATGCAGCTGTTCGGATGGCACGATCAACAGGCGGTGCGCAGGATTAAGGCGTTGCTGTGTGGCCGGTGGAATCAGGCGCTCGCCCAGGGCGTGCAGCAGGTTCCATGGGCGTGTGGTTCTGCCGCCGCGAAACGGCCCATCGGTGAAGATATAAATATGCTCGCGTGATGCGCGGCGCAGCATCTCCGCAAGGCCACTATCCCACGCCGTCTGGTCGAGCAGCAGCTCGCGCGGCGTGAGCGTAAGAATCAGCAGGGTGTCGCGGCTTTGCGCAAAAAGAAGGACTGTCCATTCGTCGCCATAGCGGCTGGCGAGCTGGTGGCGCAAGCGCGGCAGATCGAGCTGCGCACTGCTCCTGAGTTGCCCGGCCGCCACAGGGGGTGCGCTGTGGCGGGCATGCAGCAGCAACTCGTTGTAACTGGCCAGCGCCTGGCCGATCACCGCTACGCGCGTGGCGTCGTCGAGTGTTTCGTCGGCCTCCAGCGCTTCGATCTGGCGCTGCTGGATGGCCAGCGCGGCATTGATTTCGGGCGCTGCGTCGAGCGGGCGCGTAGCAAGGAACTGGTACAGCACCGCCGCGCGCTGCTCGTTGTCGATCATCAGCAGAGTTTCGTAGTCGCCGGCCTGTGCGGCGCAGCGCAATGCGTCGGCGTGCAGGTCAGCGGCCTGGGCAAAAAGCGTGCTTGAGGCCGCTTCCAGCGTAAGGCCGCTGCGGAGCTGGGCGGCAGTCTGGCTGGCAGCGCGGTAGTGCTCCAGTGCGGCAGCAATCTCGCCGTCCAATTCCGCGCAGCGCGCCAGCCCATACTGCACGCGCCAGTGGATGCTTGGGTAGTCGCGCAGCGCCGGGGCAACCGCTGCAAAGATTGGCGCGGCGCGCGCGTGTTCGCCACGCCGCAGCAGGCTCCAGCCGTGGTCACTGGCGAAATCGGCGGCGTAGTAGTCGCGGCGAAGCCCGATCAGCTCCTTGCGCGCCAGCTCGTAGTAATCATCTGCCGCCTGATACTGCCCAAGCTCGCTTAGCACAGTGGCCATGTCGCCGCGCGTTTCGGCTGCGAGCGCCGACTGACCAGCAGCACGGGCGGCGCGCTCAACCGACTGCTGCAGCGCCAGCGCTTCGTCGAGCTTGCGATTGCGATACAGTGCTAGCGCCCGGTTGCGGCGGCAGGTAAGTTCCCAGCCGGTTGCGTCAAGCGCGGCGGCCAGCTGCTCGGCGCGCTGGTAGTGCGCCGCGGCCAGCGACCACCAGCCGGTGAAGTAGTAGGGATTGCCCAGGTTCAGCACACACTGCGCGACGTCGTTGGTGCGGCCCAGTGCTTCAAACTGGCGCTGCGCCGTCAGGGTGCGGTGCAGGGCCTCGCTATACTGGCCGCGTACCATGGCAAAGTTGCCCATGCCGCGATTCAGCAGCGCCTTGCGGATGGGCAGCTGGTAGCGTTCGAACGCGTGCTCGGCGCGCGTATACAGAGCCTCGGCGGCGTGCAGTTCGCCCTGCTG
>LJCR01000813.1 GCA_001399705.1 Kouleothrix aurantiaca | reverse complement strand
CTACCAGGCCTTGTGCGCGTGAACGCGCGGGGGTTAGGGGTTGGGGGGATGGGGAATAGCGGTTTGGCGATTGCAATGCTGACGTTCTTTCCCGATTTTCTGCATTCGATTCTTGCACGAAGGCGGTTGCAGAACAATTGAACACTCATATGCTGGCGAGAAGGCGTTGTAGCGCGGAAAATCCAACTGCCTACTGTGTCCTGCCGACTGCAAACTGCTATAAGGCGAAAATACACCTGCCAACTGCATCCTGCCGACTGCAAACTGCACTAGAAACGAACGATGGGTGTGAAGAATTACTTGCTCGACGGCGTTTCCTGCGCTGGTAAAACCACCGTCTGCAACGAGCTGCAACGGCGTGGCTATCACACGATCCACGGCGACCGGGAGCTGGCCTACTGGGGCGATCTCGAAACTGGCGAACCTGTGGCTGGGAGCGCTGTTGAGAATCGTGCATGGCTCTGGGACGTTGCGAAGGTCAAAGCTTTGGTGGCCGATCACAACCACGCGGCAACATTCTTTTGCGGCGGCTCGCGGAATTCCGGGCGCTTCATTGATCTGTTTGATCAGGTTTTTGTGCTTGCGATTGATCTGGATACGCTGAACAGGCGGCTTGCTGCTCGTCCTGCACACGCATGGGGCGGGACGGCAAGCGAAGGGGAGGCCTTTGCGCGTGAGCAGCATGCGACAAACGCGGGTCTGCCCGCCAAAGCGACTATCATCGATGCAACGGCGCCACTTGCAAGCGTCGTGGACACTATTCTTCTCTATACCAACCAAAACGAGTGAGCCACAGAGCGCACAGAGGCCGCGGAGTGGGATAGTCAAAACTCTGAGTCCTCCGTGCGCTCTGTGGCCAATACTTCTGCATGGTTTTGTAGGTTCAGCCTGAATAACCATGAGATAATGAAGCCCCGCGCAAACGCTAATCAACGAACGAAGAAAACAAGGAACGATCATGTCAACAGAGTCACCCGCTTTCACGCATGTGAACTATTCGTGGGACGACGACGCCGCCAACGCGCTCGACCCGGTTGGGCGGCTGGTGTACCGCTCGAATATTCTCGGGGCCGACGGCCGCATTACCAACACCGGCGGCGGCAATACATCCGCCAAGATTATCGAAACCGACCCGCTGACCGGCGCGCAGGTCGAGGTGTTGTGGGTCAAGGGCTCGGGCGGCGACCTACGCACATCCAAGCGCGCCAATTTTTCTTCCTTATATATGGACAAGCTGCGCGGCTTGCAGGCGCACTACCATCATTCTCCCGTGCGCGGCCCGAAAACGCCAATCGAAGACGCGATTGTTGGCCTGTACCCGCACGCGACCTTCAATCTCAACCCGCGCCCTTCCTCAATCGACACGCCGCTCCACGCCTTTGTGCCATTCACGCACGTCGATCATATGCACCCGAATGCGGTGATCGCGATCGCCGCGGCGCGCAACTCCGAGCAGCTCACCCGCGAGATTTATGGCGATGATGTGATCTGGACGGCATGGCAGCGCCCTGGTTTCGACCTGGGCCTGAAGCTGGAGCAGATTTGCAAGGAGCACCCGCATGCACGGGGCGTGATTCTCGGCGGGCACGGCCTGATCAACTGGGCGAACGACGACAAGGCCTGCTATGAGCTGACGCTTGAGCTGATCGAGCGGGCGGCGCGCTTTATCGAGGCACGCGACCAGGGCGAGCAGACCTTTGGCGGGCAGCGGTACGCCACACTGGATGAAGGGCGGCGCCATGCCGTATTGGCCGAAATCCTGCCGTGGCTGCGCGGCCAGGTCAGCCAGTTCAAGCGCTTTGTTGGCACCGTGCAGGAAGACGCGGCCATTCTGCGCTTTGTCAACAGTGCCGACGCGCCGCGCCTGGCCGAGCTTGGCACCAGCTGCCCCGATCATTTCCTGCGCACCAAGATCAAGCCGCTGTATGTCGATTGGAACCCGCAGGCCGAGGATGTTGGCGCGCTCAAGCAGAAGCTGAGCGCCGGGCTGGTGAAATATCGCGAGGACTACGCGACCTATTACGCGCAGCACAAGCATTCCGACTCGCCCGCGATGCGCGACCCGAACCCAACCGTCATTCTCATCCCCGGTCTGGGCATGATCGCCTGGGGCAAGGATAAGAGCGAGTCGCGGGTGACGGCCGAGTTCTACAATTGCGCGATCGAGGTGATGCGCGGCGCGGAGGCGATTGACGAATACACGGCGCTGCCGCTTCAGGAAGCCTTCGACATTGAGTACTGGCTGCTTGAGGAAGCGAAACTCCAGCGCATGCCGCCCGAGCAGGAACTGGCACGCCAGATCATTGCGGTGGTGGGCGGCGGCAGTGGTATTGGCCGCGAAGTGGCATTGCGTCTGGCGAAAGAAGGCGCGCATATCGTCTGCGTGGATCGCGATCTGGCCGGCGCGGAAAGCACCGCCAAAGCCATCACCGACGCCTACGGCTTAGGCATTGGCGTAGCCGGCAGTGGCATTTCGAACTGCGGCCCGGCGATTGGTTTGCAGGCCGATATCACCGACCGCGCCAGCGTTCGCGCAATGCTGCAGCAGGTGATGCTGGCCTATGGCGGCTTGGATGGCATGGCCGTCACGGCGGGCATTTTTGTCGCGCCCGACACGGCTGGCCGCATCCGCGACGAGCAGTGGGCGCAGACCTTTGCAATCAATGTGACGGGCTTATATATGACATCCGACGAAGCCGC
>LJCR01000812.1 GCA_001399705.1 Kouleothrix aurantiaca | reverse complement strand
TGCATACAGCGTAGCGAGACAAATTTATCGGTGGAAACTTGATCTGCCAAAAGCGGCTTTATCGGATAATACATTATTATGCGGTAACGTCGGATTGCTTCCATTTCCAAGCGAAAGCTTCGATCTTGCAACATCGATTGCCGCGTTCGAACATTTTCTGGACGTTCCAAGCGTTGTGGGGGAATTATATCGGGTGCTACGGCCTGGTGCATTTGTATGGGTTTGTATTCATTTGTTTACATCCCTTTCGGGAGGGCATAATCTGAGTTTTGCGCAAATTCCAATACGTACCATTCCCAGCCATATTCATCCCTGGGATCATTTACGGGAGCGGCGGTTGCCTTTTCATGTTCCGCTGAATGAGTGGCGAATGTCGCAATATGTTGAAGAGTTTGGGCGCCACTTTGAGCTTGTGCGGCATTATTGCGCACTTCATGAAGGTGACCAATTCCTTACACCCGAACTCAAAGCTGAACTAAAAGAATATTCGCGCGATGAATTGACATGCTACGCCTATATTATTCTTGCGCGAAAACCAGCGTGAGCGCTGCGCTTGAACAACCGAGTGCGGCAGCACCATCGCTCAGGTGGCGTGTATTTCGTTTGCTTCAGATACTTGTTACGCTTGCCCTCATCGCCTGGCTTGCGCACCAGGCCGACTGGGCCAGCGTTGGGTCGCTGTTGCGGAATGTTCAGCCAGTTCTTATTCTTGGTGCATTTGTGAGTTTGCTCGCCAGCCATGGTATCAACGTGGTACGTTGGCGCTACCTGCTTGACCGCCCTGATATTCGCTTTGCGAACTTGCTACGCAGTTATACAATCGGCTTATTTGCGAATAATTTTTTGCCTACTGGTATTGGTGGCGATGGCGTACGTGTGGCGCTGCTGCGCCAGCGTGTGGCCCTGGGGCGCGCAATGTTTTCTGTTGTAGCCGATCGAGGGATTGGGCTAGTAGCAATCAGCGCGATTATGCTGGTGGGTTTGTGGGCTGGCCTGCCGCCCGGTTTTCAGGAAGCCGAATGGCAGCAGTTACAGGCTATGAATGGCGGCTTGCGCCTGGCACTCTTTGCCGCCGTGGCGGCGCTCCTGTTGCTTGCTGCTCTGCTTGCCTGGCGTATGCCACAAATGCGCAACTGGGCGATGCAGCGCACGGCAGCTTGGCAGCTACCCGAGTGGGGCATTGGTGAGTGGCTGCGGCGTATGGCGGTGGCGTATGGCATCTCGGTGGGGGCGCATCTGTGCATTGTCGCGGCGACCGGGATGGTCTTGGCAGCGCTGCATGTCAATGTGCCACTTGCTGCTTCCATATGGCTGGTCGTTCTGAGCAGCCTTTCGCTCCTCGTTCCAGTGACTGTGAATGGTATGGGTATTGTTGAAAGCGTGTACGTTCTTGTGCTGTCGAGCTATGGGGTAGCGCCGACGATTGGCCTGAGCGCCGCGCTGATTGTGCGCGTTGTCGCGCTGCTGATTAGCCTCAGCGGCGGAATCTGGATGCTCGACCAGCGTTTCGGCAATTTCAGGTCCGCAGTTGAATAAACTGCGTCACTATCTTCCGGCAATGGCTGCCCTGCTGCTTACCACAGTCGCCTTCTGGAAGCTTGACGGCGCGAACCCCTGGTGGGACGAGGGCTGGACGCTTTCGGTGGCGCGCACCTGGGTCGAGCGCGGGTTTTACGGGCGCTTGCTGGATGGTCAGCTGGCACCGCCCGGCCTTGAGGCGGCATTTCCCACAACCGGGCTGGTTGCGCTGAGCTTCAGGTTGTTTGGTGTGGGCCTCTGGCAGGGGCGGCTGCCCATTGTGCTGTGCATGCTTGCTGCGCTGGCGCTGCTATGCTGGCTGGCCGGTGAATTCTACAATTCGAAAGTTGCCTGGGCAACTTTGTTTATCGCTCTGCTCACACCCGTTCATCCGCTCCTCAACCCACTCCTGATCGGCCGCCAGGTGATTGCCGAAATGCCGATGCTGGCCTTTTTACTGGCGGGCTACGCTGGCTTGCTTCTGAGCTTGAAGCGCTCGCCGTGGTGGGCGATCGCAACAGCAATTTTTTGGGCGATTGCCGTGAGCACAAAGCTGCAGGCGGTGCCATTCTGGGCAATTTCGGTGCTTGCGCCGCTGCTTCTGTGCCTGTGGCAGCGCCGCTGGCGTACATCGGCGCTGATTGCTGGCACGATTGCCGGAAGCGTTCTGGGGGCGTACCTGCTGCCGCTGTTTCAGCAGTCATTACTGGCTGACCGCACCCTGCCACCAGCAGCCCTGCCCGATTTGTTTTCTGTGACTGCATTTGTGCCCGCCCTTGATGTACGCCTGTTCGCGCTGCAAACCACCGGTACCGATGGGCTGCTGGCGTGCCTGGGGCTTGCGTATGCGACATGGCGGCTGGGCTGGCGTGATCGTTTGCAGCTCGATAGCGCGGCGGCAATCGTTCGCTGTAGCTTGCTTGCTTTTGCCGGCAGTTGGATGCTGTGGTTCGCGGGCTTGTCGGTTGGGTGGGAGCGCTATTTATTCCCAGCGACGTTTGCAGCGGGCGTGTTTGCTGCGGCGCTCCTTGCCGATCTGACCAATGGTTTTGCGCTGCGCACCAGCATACAACAATTGGGCCTGAGTGTTAGACATCTGGGCTTGATGCGATCCGGCGCGAGCAGCTTTGCGGCTGTGCTGCTTGTGTTCGCAACCTTGCCACTCGGCCTGCAAGTGCTGTAT
>LJCR01000811.1 GCA_001399705.1 Kouleothrix aurantiaca | reverse complement strand
CACCCGCGCCGACCTGCGCCCGACGATCTTTCTCGGTGGTGGCACGCCCAGCATGCTGCCGCTGCCGCTGATGGAGCGCGTGCTGGCCGCCGCTGACGCGATCATTCCGCTGGCGGGTGCCGAAGTGACGGTGGAAGCCAACCCCGGCACCGTGCTCGGGCGCGACTACCTGCGCGGCCTGCGCGCGCTGGGCGTGAACCGCCTGAGCATGGGCGTGCAAAGCCTGCACGACCCGACGCTGCGCGTGCTGGGCCGCATTCACACGGCAGCCGAGGCGCGCGAATCCTATGGAGATGCGCGGCGCGCCGGCTTCGAGAACATCAACCTCGACTTTATGTTTGGCCTGCCCGGCCAGGACGTGGCGCAGTGGGAAGCGACGCTGCACGAGATCACGACCTGGGATGCCGAGCATTTTTCGCTGTACTCACTTATTCTGGAAGAATCGACGCCGCTGTTCGCGCAGGTAACCGCTGGCCGCACCAGCGTGCCCGACGACGACGCGACCGGCGAGATGTACGAGCGCGCGATCGAGCTGCTGGGCGCGGGTGGCTACGCGCAGTACGAAATCAGCAACTGGGCGCGAGCGCGGAGGCTGGAGGGCGCTCAGCCAACCCCTACACCCCAGCTCCCATCCCCCACGGGGCTTTATGCCTGCCACCACAACCTGGCCTACTGGCTCAACGCCGACTATCTGGCGGCGGGCGCGGGCGCGCACGGGCATATTTTCCCGCAGCGCTACGCCGATGTGCTGGGCATCGACGACTATATTGGCCGGGTGGCGGCGGGGCGCATGCCGGTGGCAGAAATTACCGACCTGAGCGTGCGCGACCTCTACGCCGAAACGATGTTTATGGGCCTGCGCCTGAACGTTGGCGTGAGCTACGCGCACTTCCGCGAGCGCTGCGGCGCCGAGATGGATGCGATCTATGCCGCTGAGCTGGCGGAGCTGGCGGCGCGCGGGCTGATCGTGCGCGACGCGCTGGGTGTGCGCCTCTCCGAGCGCGGGCGCATGCTTGGCAACCAGGTGTTTGAGGCATTTGTGTAGGTGGCCGCCCCGCTATGACAATTTCTCCCCCTGATACCTCGCCCGAAGCCGCCTACCAGCAGCGCTGCGCCGACCCGGCATTTCGCCGTGCGTGGGACCAGGCGCGGGCGGATTCGCCGCAGCCGGAGTGGCAGCGCACCTTTCTGCGTGTGCTGGCCGAGCAGCAAAGCGTACGGCACGCGATTGCCGCCGCTGGCAGGGCGCCGTCCTACGTGTATCGGGTGCGCGCCGAGGACTCGGAATTCCGCGCGCGTTGGGACGAGGCGCTTGCCGGAGAGCGGCGACGGCCGGAGTGGCAAGCTGTGTTCTTATCCACGCTCGCGGAGACCAAACACATTACCCGCGCGCGTCTGGCGGCGGGCGTGGCCTCATCGCTTGTATACCGTGTGCGCGCCAAGGACCCGGAATTTCGCGCGCGTTGGGAGCAGGCGATCAACGGCCCGCTGCCGCCGGACAACGATCCCCAAACTCCTCCATAATTGCTCCATATCCCCCTAGACAAGCGGCGAAAAGTGTGGCAGGATTCGCTTGCGGTACGTTGCACAGAAGATCACTGCTCACAGGCGTCCAGATCTGGAGGCGTACGTACCACCACTGGTGTACCACTCATCTACGTGCATTTCTGGACATGCCATGCTGTCCCACGGCGTGTTCGCGCGTTTTTGAAGGTGACAAAGCCACATAAGGTGGAGCTTCAATGACATATCCCCGAGAGGCCGACTCACGGTCGGCATCGCGTACTCCCGTGGCGCCCGGACACGACGCCGCGGCACTGCAATCCTGGCAAACCGCCGTGATCGCGCTCTTGCAGGCAGGTAGGACGCCGGTGGCTGCTTGCGCCAATGCGCATGTCAGCGTCCGGCAGTTCCGCGACAGTTACACCCACGATTTGCTGTTCCGCGACGCCTGTCTGGCGGCAATTGCGGCGGCGCGCGGCAGAGCGCACGAGGCGCCGCCAGATACGCGCGCGCTCAGCACGCCGCGGCCGGACAGCGTTCCTGGTCATGCCTTGCCAGCCTGGGCGCCGGCGCTATTTGACGCGCTGCTGAAGGGAATGCCGCTGGAGGCAGCGTATAAGCAGGCGGGCGTGCTCGCCGCGGATGTCCGCCGCGAGCGTCAGCGCAACTTGCTCTTTCGCCAGGCGTTTCAGGCCGTAAGCGCCGATGGGGCGGGCGGCTCCCGCCGGAAGAAGTATGAGCCGCTGCTCGACCGGGCCGTTGCCGATGCGGTCGTCGCAGCCCGCGTCATCGCGCCACGCGAGGGCGAGCCCCAGCCACGCGCCGACTGGCAGGGAGTGCTGTTGCGCGCGCTGCGTGACGGCTGGGCGATGGTAGAGGCGATGCGCATTGCGAACATAGATGAGCAGGCGGTCGCGGTGGAGCGCGAGCGTAATTTGGCATTTGCCCAGGCGTGTGATCTGATCGCTATTTTTGTGCCCCCTCACCGTCCGGTATCGCCTGGTGATGCTGACAGGGCGGCGACGCGGCGGTCAACAGCGGCACAGGACTGGCCCGAGCGCGCCCTTGCGGCCTACCGCGACGGGGCCAGCCCGTTGGTGGCTGCGCAGGCCGCTGGCGTCTCGCTGGCCGCGCTCCGGCGCCAACGGCAGATCGACCAGGCTTTTGGCACCGCCTGGGATGCCGTTACGCAGCAACGC
>LJCR01000810.1 GCA_001399705.1 Kouleothrix aurantiaca | reverse complement strand
GGGCCGGGTCGATCTCCGCCTCACACACATCCAGTGCCCATAGCTCGTAGGGCGTCATATCATCGCCGCCCTGGCCCATGCGCACATGGAACCACCATGCGCGGCTGGCGACGATGTGCGTCACATACATGCGAATTGTCCAGTGCTGTGGCGTGGCGCGCAGCGCAAGCTGCCCGGCTGTCAGCGGCGCAATCGCCGCGATGAGGCGCTGGTTATAGCTCCGCCACCCTTCATAGAAGGGCAGCAGGGAAAGCTGATTGGTCTCCATAGAACGAAACTCCTTGTTGAAGAAAACACACAATGCACAGCGCAACGCTGCCCGCGCCCGCCCCGGTACCCTTGTTCAGTGGCGTGATGCCAAATACGGATGAGCGCTTTTCAAGTGTAAGCGTTTATCCGAACTTGCTATGAAACACACAACGAACAGAAGCCGCCCGGCGCTGGCGCAGCCAAAACACCGTCGGGCAGGAAACCCGACAGCATTTCAGGCAGAAACGGCGAAACACCGCTGCCTGATGCGAGGCGCGATAGATGAGGGAAGATTGTGGGCCTGCTTCGCTGGTGGAACAGCAGGCAGGAGGGAGTTACTTATGCGTGTGCATCGGCGTCGCAACCTCTCCGAATCGTGCAGGGATGCGCGATGACTATACAGGCAGAAGCGGGATTGTGTCAACTGGAACCGCAGAACCGCAGAACCGCGGAACTGCAGAACTGCAGAACCGCAGAACTGCAGAACCGCAGAACCAAGAACCCGCAACCTGCAACCCGCAACCCGCAACCCGCAACCCGCCCTGCAAACCCGCAAGCCCGCCCCGCAACCTGCTCTGCAAACCTGCGAACCGCAGAATCAATCGTGTGCGGGCGAAGCTTGTCCTTTGGCTGGGGCCGAGTTTGTCACTGGCAGTTTGTCGGGCGACATGCCATACTCCGCGCATGCAGTACATTCCCAAACCATGAATTCGCTTCAAGACAAAAAGCAACTCGGTTGGGCCACAACGCGCACAGAGGACACTGAGTTTGATTATCCTGCTCTGTGGCTCTGTCATAATGAAAGGAGAAAACAATGCCCGAGCAGGAAACGGTGCTGTATCATGTCGAGCATGGCATTGCCACGATACGCCTGAACCGGCCCCAGGCCCACAACGCCCTCAACCACGAAGTTCTGCAGCGCCTGCTGTCTTTTCTGAATCAGGCCAGGGAAGATGCTGCGGTAAAGGCGATAGTCCTTACCGGAACTGGCGATGCTGCCTTTTCGGCCGGCGCAGACATCCGCTTCCTCAACCAGGCGGCCCCACTCGAGGTGCGGTCGTTCGCGCAGCTGGCGGTTGCGGTCACGCACGCAATCGAAACGCTTGGCAAAGTTGTAGTTGCTGCCCTGAACGGCTTCGCGCTTGGCGGCGGGCTGGAAATAGCTGAGGCATGCATGCTGCGTGTGGCGGTGCGGCACGCCAGACTTGGCCATCCCGAAGTGCGGATCGCGGCGGTTGCCGGCTTTGGCGGAACCACGCGCCTGCCGCGCTTGATTGGCAAAGGCCGCGCGGCCGAGATGTTATTAACCGGGCGGCTTGTGAGCGCCGACGAGGCGTTGCAGATCGGGCTTGTGAATCGCGTGGTCGCGCCCGAGGATTTGAACGCCGAGGTGCAGCGCCTGGTGCGCGACATTCTCGCGCAGTCGCCTATTGCCGTGCGCCTGACGTGGGAAGCCATGCATCGCGGCCTGAACCTGAGCATGGAAGAATCAGCCCTGCTTGGCGCAGATTACTTCGGTCTGGTGGCCAGCACCAGCGATTTCCGCGAAGGAACCCGCGCCTTTCTGGAGAAAAGCAGCCCATCGTTTCGCGGCAGCTAGCTGAGCAGCAACATCAGCGGAGCGTGAGCGTATAAGCAAGTGCGACCGTCGCGGCAACGGAGCAATGATGGAGACCTTTCTTGCCGCTCGAGGAGCCTTGTGGACACCGACAACCTGCAACAAACGCTCACAAACCTGATGCAATCTGGTTCAGAATCCAACCCGGCCTACGCCACGCTCTTGCGCGATTACACCACCTACCATGCCGTCCTCCTGATCGAAGGCGGACTGTTTGCGCTGCTGCTGATCGTTCTCAGCGCGTATTGCTGGCGGCGCTTTGCGCGAAGCCAGGGAGCTGGAACGCGCAGATGGACATTTGAGAAAAAAGTATTGTTTAGCTCCGGCCTGGCCAGCACACTATTTGCTTTGTTCATGCTCTTGATTGTGGCGGCGAATCTCAGCAATGTCGCGAACCCGCAGGCGGGCTTTGCGCAATCCATCCCCGATCTTGGCGCGCCACAGGCGGGCACGCACCGTGCAGCGCTGCACGAGGCCGTAGCTGGCTGGGCGCAGTCGGGCAGCGCCGCCATGCCCGTGTTGCTGCAAGACGCGGTGCGCGCCCGGCTGGCGTGGCAGCGGCCCAAGGCAATCGTCTGCAGCATCTTGTTCGTGGTGCTGGCTGTGGCGACAGCATACACATGGCGACGATTGCTCCAATCGCGCGCAC
The DNA here is from genome assembly GCA_001399705.1 of Kouleothrix aurantiaca. Lineage (GTDB taxonomy): Bacteria > Chloroflexota > Chloroflexia > Chloroflexales > Roseiflexaceae > Kouleothrix > Kouleothrix aurantiaca. The sequence goes on along the minus strand of LJCR01000810.1, from coordinate 189 downwards.
GCACAGTCGTGTGGGGCCTGCGCGACAAGGCACTTCTTGCAATCGGCGTGCTCGCCGTTCCCGCCACGTTCTTACTGCTGATCATGGCGCTGGCAAACACGCAAGCTTCGCTCGCGCCACTAACCCTGACGCTGCTGTTTGGCTAGGCACAGAACCGCAGAACCAAGAAACGCAGAACAGGGCAAAAAC
>LJCR01000081.1 GCA_001399705.1 Kouleothrix aurantiaca | reverse complement strand
GTACGATCGTCACCTGGAAGCCGGCGCCCCAATCGGCGAGCATCGTTCTGAGGCCATCGCTCTCGGCGCTGACCTGGCTGAGCGTGCTTTGCAGCTTCGCGGCGTCGATCTTCGCGCCATCGCCAATCTGGTCGAAGAACGCCAGTACCACCAGCTCCTCTTGCTCATCCACGTCGATCCAGGTGACCGGGATCGTCTCTTCGTCGCGGCCGATCGCCAGCTCGACGCGCAGGTGGCCGTTGAGCACGCGCCGCGTGCGCTGGCTCACAACGATCTTGCCGACGTGGCCCAGCTCGTCGAGGGCCGACTCCATCAGGCGGCGCTGCGCGCTCGCGTGCGTGCGGACGTTCTTCGGGTGAGCCTTCAGCGTCAGCGGATCGACTTCCTCGTGGCCCACGATGCGGTTCTGCCAGGGGTTGTTCATTGTATTTCCTCAGTGTCCTTTCAGTGACAATGTATGGGAGCGGCGAAGCGCCTACTTGATGTCGTCGGTCGGTTTGGGAAGTCCCAAACGGACATAAATTTCAGCTAACAGGGTTTTCTTCCTGGTCTTGCAGATGTCCTGCATGCCGAGCCGCCAGTGGACGTACTCGGGCCAGGTGATCTGGAAGGTGAACTCGCCGATCGTGACGTCCATATACTGCGGCGTCTCTCGGTCGGCCATCAGCTTCTGCGCCCTCAGCAGGCCGCTGGAGCGGGCGAAGGCGTCGGCCATCGCCGCAATGTCGGCGTCCAGCGTGGAGACCTGCTCCAGCACGTCGGCCAAATTGACGCGGTCGATGCCGGCCAGCGTGGTCATGCGCTTGAGGTACAGCAGCGCCTTGCGCTCCTCGGCCTCGGTCAGATCCACGTAATCGACCGGCACCGTACTAGCGCCGGCGTTCAGGGCGGCCGCGACGCGCATATGCCCGTCGATGATGCGGCCAGTCTTCACGCTCACGAGCACCGAGGCCGCCCAGCCGATCTTGCGGAACATGCGAACCATGTCCTCCTGCTGCTCGGCGGTGTGGATCGTGACGTTGTCCGGGTGGTTGAGGAGGTCGCCGGGCGCCACGTCGGCGTGCTTGACGACCTTCGATGTCCAGGTTGGATGCTGCATTGAACTAGGCTCCTTTAACTGATGTAGTGCTCGACGTAGGAAGGGATGTCCGCCATGCGGTGGGACACCGACAGGAACAGGTCGACCAGAGAGGGGTCGAACTGCGTGCCACTACAGCGCCGCAGCTCCGCTACGGCTTCGGCGACTGTCATGGCCGGCTTATAGGCACGATCCGTGAGCATCACGTCCCACGAATCACAAATCGCCGCGATACGGGCGAACAGCGGGATCTCGTTGCGACTGAGGCCGGCGGGGTAGCCGTCGCCGTCATAGCGCTCGTGGTGGTGCCGCACCGCCGTGCGCAGCAGGCCCGCGCCTTCGACCTCGGCGAGCATCTGGTCGCCGTAGGCCGGGTGCTGCATGACGGCCGCCCACTCCTTGGCCGTGAGCTTGCCGGGGAACCGAATGATACCGTCCGGCACGCCCAGCTTGCCGACATCGTGCAGCAGTAGGCCCCACCGTAGCTGCTGTAAATCCTCGCTCGACAGACCGAGCTTCTGGCCCAGCGCCATGCCGTAGATCGCCACGCGCTGCGCGTGGTCGCGGCTGCCGGGATCCTGCTGCTCCAGCCTCTCGAGGTGGTCGTTGATAAAGGTGTCGTGCATGATCGCGTCCTCTTGCGGCTATGCCGCGTCTTGTTCGAGCAGCTCGATGTAGTCGCGCAGCTCCTCATCCGACATAGCATTGATGGGCTTCGGCGGTGCCAGTGAGATTGTTTCGGTTGCCTCGCCCAGCTCGAGACGCTCAGCGCGCATGCCTTCAGTCATCATCTTGAGCGCCGTGTCCAGGTACTCGCGGGCGTCTTCTTCCATCTCCGCGATATTGGCCTTGGCGAATATGGTCAGCGCCGCCTCCTGGAGTAACTGCGCGTTCCGGAGGCGCCTCCTGCCGAGCGCGGCGGCCTCTTTCTTTGCAGCGACTCGCGCCGCCGCCACTTCCTCGCGCTGCCGCTGCATCACGCGATACTGCCAGTCAAACTTGCTCGACCAGTCGCCCAGCTGGCTGAGCTGGATGCCGGTCGCGTCAGCCAGCGCTCGCAGGCTGCGCGATGGCCCAAGCGCCCAATATTGCTCAAAAGCCTCCAGGGCCTTCGGTGTTTCTTGCGCGCGCTTCGCCACCTATCCCTCCTCAGTAATCTCGCGGTTCCGGTCAGTATCCTCCTCGTCGAGGTGCCGCTGATATTGGCGGCTGACCTGAAACTGCATCTGCCGTTGGAAATACGCCGGGCCTTGCGCGGCCCACTTCTCAGCCAGCGCGCGGCCCTTGGCCTGCACGTCGCGCGGATTGAGCGCCGGGTTCTCCGACAGCTTGTTCTCGACGTACACCGCCACGTAATCCAGCTGCCCGCGCACGCTGACCGGGCCGCCGCGGATCGAGCCCTGGCGCAAATGCCCGTTGATCTGCGCGGTTGCCGTCGGCGGCCGCACGATGCCGGCGGCCTGCTCGGCGATAGACAGAACTGCCGTCTGCTCGCTCTTCCAGGCTCGCGTCGCCGGCTGCTCGTGAATGAGCGTGTCGCCCTTGTAGACCTGAAACTTCGGCTCATTCCCCGGTGTCACCACCACGCGCACGCCGTTCTGATTGAAGGTCTCGCGGCCCTCGACCTTGGGCTTAGAGGGCTCGACGCCGGCGATCGTCGCCGCCTTGTCGCTCAGCTCGCGCCGCTCCTGCCGCCAGGCGCGCGTCGCGGGCTGCTCGTGCATCAGCTCATCGCCCTTCCAGATCTGGTAGGTGGGCGTGCGGCCGCCCGTCAGCAGCAGCCGCACGCCGCCGACGCTGTGGATCTCCTCCGCGTCCCTGGGCGGCCCACTTTCGCGCCCTGGATTCGCAGATCCCGCGTACCGGCCGTGCCAGTCGCGGGGTTGATTTGCGTGGATGTCTTTGGTCATTCGCATTCCTCGGAAAACAAAAAGCGCCGAGACCGTGAAGGTCGTCGGCGCTTGTTCGCTGCCTGTCTCAGTTTGGATTGAGGTCTAGTCCCTGGCGCGCGCGGCCTCCCAGGCAGCGATCGCCTCCCGATGCTTGTTCACCTGCTGGCCGTCGGGCCACATTAGATTGAACTCGAACATGAGTGCGGCCCGTACCGCATCGTCGGGCAGCTCGTGCTGCTTGGTGCCGGTGATCAAAAAGGTGTTGGGCGCGCCGGCGAGCTCGACGTACTGCGCATCGGCGCCGATGTACTTCTTGGCGAGATCGGTGGCCTGCGCGACCGTGTGATATTTCTGGTAGAGCCAGTTGCCGCGCACCGCCCGCGCCGAGTAGCCGTTCTTGTCCAGGAACGCCAGCGCGTACTGGTTCTTGCTGGTGGCCTTCATCTCGTCGTCGATGCTCTTGGTGGTGCGGCCGCTCGCATAGATCCGCCCGCCCGGCTTGCACAGGGCATTCAGACAGGTCATCACGGCGGCTTCGGCCTCCAGGCTGTCGGTCGAGTTCAGCACGAACTCGCACAGCACCGTGTCGAAGCGGCCATAGCCCTCCAGGCTGGCGAACAGGCTATCGGCCATCTGATGCACGGCCACCGTGTTGATGGTCTGCTTGGCGCGGAAATAGAACTCCATGCCCCAGATCCGGACGCCCTTCTTCTGGAGCAGCCGCACGTAGTCGGCCTGGCCGCAGCCAAAGTCCAAAATGCGCTCGCCCTCGCGGAAGTTGGGGATGTAGACCTTCTCATAGAACGGCGCGGACACGCCGCGCGGCCGCCCGGCCTCATCCTCGCGCTTGCGATACATCTGCGCGAACGTCTGGTAATAGGTCGTCTTCGGCAGCTTGCCGTAGTCGAACACGCCATACTCGCGCTGGAAGATGCCCTTGACCATCATTTCGCTGTCGTCGGGCACGTAGTAGACGCGGCAGGGCTTCGAGAGCATCTTGCAGGTCAGGGCGTATTGGGCGCCTGAGAGGCACTTCCCGCTCTGCGTGGCCACGATCCCGCCCCACTCGCCGTACAGGGTCATCAGCTCGGCGATCGCCACCCGCACCGAGGCTCCCTGCGCGCGCTGGTTGCCCTTGATTGCGGCGGCCGGCACGTCGTAGTAGCCCGTCCCCTCGCACGGTGGCACGCTCACATGCTCGTCGCCAGTGTCGAGGTCGGTACCGTTGTGCAGCTGGTTGAACTTCATTTCGTTCATGATGTTCAGCTCGTTGACGACGAACACCGGAACGTGGGTCAGGCCGACTTCACGCGCCGCGCGCGAGCGCTGGTGGCCCGCCACGATCGTGCCGTTGTCGGCCGCGATCACCGGCTTGATCATCCCCAGCACGCGGATCGAGCGCTGCAGAGCCTTGAACGCATTGTCGTCCAGGTGGCGCGGGTTGTAGGGCGCCGGCGCGAGCTGGTCGATAGGGTAGTTCTGGTAAAAAGGCATGGAATTATCGCTCCAGGGCTATGGCTGCGCGCCAGGCGTCGACCGCCTCACGGTGCCGATTGACGGTGTGGCCATCAGGCCACGGAAGGTTAAACTCGAACGTCAGCGCCGCCTCCACCTGGGCTTGCGGCAGCTCGACCTCTTTCGTGCCCTGAATCAAGAACACGGTATCCATTCCGCTCAGGATGCCGTAGTCTGCGTTCGGGCCGATATAGGTCTTCGCCAGCGTGGTTGCCTGCGCCGGCGTATGGTACTTCTGGTAGAGCCAGCGGCCTTTCTGCGCGATCGCGCTGTAGCCGTCCTTATCCAGGAAGCTCAGCGTGCCCTGCGTATCGGCCGTGTTGGTGATCTCGCGCTCGGTGGCCGACCGCGTGCGGCCCGAGGCGTAGATCCGCCCGCCCGGCTTGCACAGCGCGTTCAGGCAGGTCATCACCGCAACTTCGGCCTCGTTGCGGTCGGTCGAGTTCAGCACGAACTCACACAGCACCACATCGAAGCGGCCGTGGGTGCGCAGCGTCTCGAATAGGCTGTCGGCCATCTGGTGGATCGCCGGCGTGTTCAGCCCCTGGCCGGCGCGATAGAAGAACTCCATGCCCCAAATCCGGTAGCCCTTGGTCTGCAAGATCCGCACGTAGTCGCCCTGGCCACACCCGAAGTCCAAAATGCGCTCGCCTGGCTTGAAGTTCGGGATGTAAACGTGCTCATAAAATGGCTGGCCAACCCCAATCGGCCGGCCCTCCTCATCCTGGCGCACGCGGTACATTTGCGCGAAGGTTTGCATATACGTGGTCTTGGGGAGCTTGGAGTAGTCGAACTCGCCGTAGGCCCGGCGAAACATGCCCTTGACCAGGCTGGCCAGCTCATCGGGCACGTAATAGGTGCGGCAGGGTATGCCCAGCTGCTTGCAGGTCAGGGCGTACTGCGCCCCGCTCAGACACTCCCCGCTCTGGCTGGCCACGATCCCGCCCCAGGGGCCGAACTTGGTCAGCAGCTCGGCGATCGCCACGCGGAGTGTGCCGCCCTTGGCGCGGCGCGTCCCGCGAATGCTCACTGCCGGCACGTCATAGTAGCCCAGGCCAGTGCTGGCCGGCACCGTCACATGCTCGTCGCCGGTGTCCAGGTCGGTGCCGTTGTGCAGCTGGTTGAAGCGCATTTCAGAGACCGGATCGATGCCGTTCACGACGTAGACCGGCGTGTACTCGAGGCCGATCGCCATCGCGGCGCGCTGCCGCTGGTGGCCCGCCAGAATGCGGCCGTCGCTAGTCGCAATCACTGGCTTGATCATGCCGAGCGTCCGGATCGAGCGCTGGAGCGCCACGAATGCCGTGTCGTCGAGGAAGCGCGGGTTATAGGGCGCCGGCGTCAGGCCGCTGAGTGGATAGCTCGGATGGAACACTGTGGCTCCTATGCGCGCTCAAGCGCGACCGCGGCGCGCCAGGCTTGGGTCGCCTCGCGGTGCCGGTTGACGGTCATATCGTTCGGCCAGGTCAGATTGAACTCATACTCCAGCGCGCGAATCACGTCGGCCTCGGCCAGCTCGTGCTGCTTCACGCCGCTGATCATGAACAGGTGGTCGCCGGCCGGCTTCGTCAACCGTGCATCTTTTCCGATGTAGGTCTGCGCCAAATCCATCGCCATCGCGTCGGTGTGATACTTCTGGTAGTACCAGCGGCCGCCGCGAATCTTGCCGGTGTAGCCGTTCGGGTCGAGGAAGCTGATCTGATACTGCGTGTTGGCCTGCTGCCTGGTGTGATCCACGTAGTCGGTGTTATCCAGGTACTGGCGGCCCGAGGCGTAGATCCGCCCGCCGGGCTTGCAGAAGGCGTTCAGACAGGTCATCACGGCCTGCTCGGCGGCCAGGCGATCCGTGCTGTTCAGCACATACTCGCAGATCACGGTGTCGAAGCGGCCGTGGGTGCGCAGGGTCTGAAACAGGCTGTCGGCCATCATATGCACGGCCTGGGTGTTGATCTGCTGCGCGGCGCGATAGAAGAACTCCATGCCCCAGATCCGGATGCCGCGGCCCTGCAGCAACCTCACATAGTCGCCCTGGCCGCAGCCGAAGTCCAGAATACGCTCACCTGGTCGGAAGTTGGGGATGTAGACGTTCTCGTAGTTCGGGCTGACGATGCCCTTCGGCGTGCGCTCCGACTTGCCGGCCCGCAAGCGGTGCAGCTGCGCGAAGGTCTGCATGTAGGTCAGCTTGGGCAAATTCTCGTAGTAGAACTGACCGTACTGTTTGTTGAAGATTGCTCGCACCCGGGCCGCCTCGCTCTGCGGCACGTAGAAGGTGCGGCACGGCAGATGGGCGAGCTTGCAGGCCAGCGCGTACTGCGCGCCGCTGAGCACCTCGCCGTCGGCCGCGGCGACCACGCCGCCCCAGGGGCCATAGCTGGTGATCAGCTCGATAATCGCCGCGCGCAGGCCCTTGCCCTTCGCCTTCAGGTTGCCCTTGATGCTCTGGTGGGGCACGTCATAGTAGCCGACCTGGTCACACGGCGGAACGCGCACGCTCTCGTCGCCGGTGTCCAGGTCGGTGCCGTTGTGCAGCTGGTTGAAACGGATTTCGTCGAGCTTGTTCAGCTCCTTGACGACGAACACGGGCGCGTGCTCCACGCCTACCGCCATCGCGGCCCGCGAGCGCTGGTGGCCCGCAACGATCGTGCCGTCTTCGCCGGCGATGATGGGCTTGACCATTCCAAGGGTCTTGATGGATTGCTGGAGCGCCAGGAATGCCTGCTCATCAATCTTGCGCGGGTTGTACGGCGCGGGTTTGAGCGCGGCGATCGGGTAGTTCATGTAGAACACGGCGGTGCAGTCTCCTTACAGTTCTTCGGCTGGCTCGTACAGGTGGGCGGTAAAGAAACCGTAGAGGCTCCCTGTGCGATCCATCCATTTCGTAATCAGGTCATCCAGTTTTGCGCTCTCCTCTGCCGAGCACGGAATATGGTGGCGGCCAATCAAAATCGTTCGCATCACCTTGGGCGCGTGCTCGCTCTCGATCCGCGTCGTCGGGTCGAGCACCCCCACATCCGCCGGCGTCTGCCCTTCGGCCAGGACGGGCATGCTGGTCGGCGGTGGTGAGAACTGGCCATCGCTCGTCACGACGGCGGCCGGAGTAATCGCGGGCGGCGGCTCGCTGGCCACTGCGGCTGGAAGAGGCGCTGGTGGCGGAGGCGGGCTGAAGCTCGGCGCGGGCGGTGTGGGCATATTCGCGAGCTGCTCGGCCGCCGGCGCGAACGACGCCAGCATGCTGTTGATCTTGCCCTGGTCGAAGCCCAGGCCCTCGAAGGAGACGTTGGCCCCGCGCAGCTCGGCGAGCATCGAGCCCAGCATCCCATCATCCCAGCCGCCGGCGGTCGTGAGCTGGTTGGCGGCGATCAGGTAGGCATCGGCCTCATGGTCGGTTGTAAACGAGAGGCCGCGCACCACCGGCACAAACCACTCCTTGCCGCGCGCATCCACGCGCTGCGGTGGCTTGCCGCCGGCCTTCTTCATCCCCTGCAGCACTTCGATACGACCGTGGCCCCCGACCAACTTGCCGGTCCGCACGTCGATAGCCAGCGGC
>LJCR01000809.1 GCA_001399705.1 Kouleothrix aurantiaca | reverse complement strand
CTGGAACATGGTCGACGACCACGGCTTCAGCGCCGACCTCAGCGCGGGCACGGCCGGCAACAATCGCGCCATCCAGCTTGTGATCGACGGCATGAAAATGCAGCCCTGCCAGCCCAGCTTTGCCGAATCGCGCGATGCCATCCTCGCCGCCGACCGCGCCGACTACGCCGGGGCCGACGAATGCCGCATCTGGCAGGCGTTTGCCAAGCGCGGCCTGGGCTACAGCGCCGTGGCGGGCTCGAACGGCGATGTGACCGACGGTACCGAGGCGTTTGATGTGCCGCCCGCCTGTGGCGTGAAGATCGACCCGCCGCGCGCCGAGCTGTGCGCGCCAAACAGCGCGCAATTGGATGTCGCGCTTGGCCCGCTCTTCGACGGCGCGGTGAATCTGAGCACAAGCAACTTGCCCGCCGGCCTGAACGCATCCTTCGGCAGCACCAGCATTGCGCGCCCATCGGCCACCACCCTCACGCTCACAAACAGCGCCGCCGTGACGCCGGGAAGCTATTCCTTTCAGGTGCAGGGCAGCGGCGCGCAGAGCTACGCCAGCACAGTTGAGCTGACAGTGGCCCAGGCCGCGCCAACCGCCGCCGCACTCCAGTCGCCCGTCAGCGACGCAACTGGCCAGCCGCTGCGCCCCGACTTCGGCTGGTCGGCGGCGGCGAACGCCTTCAGCTACCAGTTCGAGCTGGCCGCCGACGCACAGGTCAATACGCTTGTGTACAGCACAACCCTGCAAAGCACGCAGCTGGCCCTGCCACGCGGCCTGAGCGCGGGCGCGAGCTACTTCTGGCGCGTGCGCGCGCTCAACGGCTGCGGCACCGCAAACTCGGCAGCGCAAAGCTTCACGGTAGGCGCGGTGGCGCGCACGCTGCTGGTGGACGACGACGCCAACAACCCGGATGTGCGGGGGTACTTCACCGCCGCGCTCGACTCGCTCAACATCAGCCACGATGTGTGGGACACCACGCAGGCTGGCGAGCCTGACGCGGCGACGCTGGCGAACTATGCGACGGTGCTGTGGGCGGGCGGCCACTACGGCTCGCCGGCCGCCGCAACCGAGCCGGCGCTCGCCAGCTTCCTCACTGGCGGCGGCTGCCTGGTGATCAGCAGCCAGGAGTATTTTTATAACAACGGGCTGACGCCGTTCATGCAGCAGTACCTTGGCGTGGCGAACGCTACCGGCGACGTTGGCCATGCCCAGGTGACGGGCGCGAGTGCGGTATTTGGCGGCCTCGGGCCATATTCGCTCGACCCAACGCAGATCGATGCGGGCTACGCCGCCACCGACAGCGACATCATCACGCCAACGCTCTCAGCCGAGCTGGCCTTCAGCGGCAGCAAGGGCAACGCTGGCGTCGCGCACGATGGCGGGCGCTTCCGCAGCGTGTACATGGGCTTCTCGCTTGAGGCGATTACCAGCGCGGGCGGGCGGAAAAACGTGCTGCAAAAGGCCACCGACTGGTGCAATGCCCTGCCGCTGATAGTCACCAGCGCCGCGCCGGCAGCCGCCAAGGTCGGGAAACCTTACGTGCATCAGTTCACCGCCACTGGCGTGCCCAAGCCCACGTTCAGCCTCACCGCCGGCACGCTGCCGCCCGGCCTCGCGCTCAGCGCAAGCGGCCTGCTGAGCGGCGTGCCAACGCGCGCGGGCACCTATAGCGGGCTGGTGGTTGCGGCCAGCAACGGGCAGAACCCCACTGCGACGCAATCGTTCACGCTGGGGGTTGCGCGCGACGGGCGGGTGTTTGTGCCTATCGCGCGGCGCTGACGGCGGGGATGGGGTTTAGCGAATAGATGAATCGCCGGTCTACGCACTACGCTCTTTGGAGCGTAGTGCGTATAGTTTGAGCGTAGAACTGCACCAGCCGCATCCTGAGTAGCGCAACGCGCGTATCGAAGGGTGCGCAGAGCAAGTATTCTCTCTGCTCTCCTACTTTTTCAGCTTCTGCAAGCGCTCGCCGGCCGCGCGCAGCGTTTCGAGCTTTTTGGCGAAACAGAAGCGCGCAAAGCGCGGCGCGCTGGCCGGGTCGGAATAAAACGCCGACGTCGGGATCGCCGCCACGCCCAACTCGGTCGTCAGCCAGCGGCAGAACGCCCGGTCGTCGTTATACCCAAGCGCGCTGATGTCGGCGCTGATGAAGTACGAACCCTCGGCCGGCAGTGTCGGCAGCCCTACACCTTCAAGAATATCGCGCAGCAGCGCGCGCCGCTCGGCATATTCTGCGCGCAGTTCGGCATAATAATTGCTCGCGGCGGCATGCTCGATCGCCGCGCCAGCCGCCTCCTGCATTGGCGTCGAGGTCGCAAATGTCACCCACTGGTGCGACTGGCGCAGGGCCGTGTTCAGCCAGGCCGGACCCACCGCCCAGCCAATCTTCCAGCCCGTCACGCTAAACGTTTTGCCGACGCTGTTGAGCGTCAGCGTGCGCTCCCACATGCCCGGCAGCGTCGCCAGCGGCACATGCTCGGCGGCGCCGTAGAGCAGCCGGTCGTACACCTCGTCGGTAATCGCCAGCACATCGAATTCCTGGCACAGCTCGGCAATCTGCGCCAGCTCGGCGCGCGTGTAGACCTTGCCGGTCGGGTTGTGCGGCGTGTTCACGAAAATCGCTTTGGGGCCTTGCTGAAAGGCGGCGCGCAGCTCGTCGGCATCGAACCACCAGCTCGCGTGGCCGCCAGTGGGCGGGCGCAGCGGCCCCACCA
>LJCR01000808.1 GCA_001399705.1 Kouleothrix aurantiaca | reverse complement strand
TTCCTGCCCGGTTCTGCGGTTCTCGGTTCTGCGGTTCTGCGGTTCAGTGGTATCATGCTGCGCAATTGCAGGGCAGCCGAGGCTGCTGCTCTGGGAAGGAGCAAACAATGCCACGAGGAAAACAATCGCGTGGGCAGTGTACGTTTTGTGGATACGAGACCACCAAGGGCGCTATGTCCAAGCATATGGCGAGCTGCCCGCAGCGGCAAGCCCAGATCGCCGCTGCCGCACAATCGAAGCGCAAGCCCGAAACGCTCTTCTACCTGCGCATGTACGATGCCTACGGCCCGGACTTCTGGCTCGACCTTGAGGTGCGTGGCTCGGCCACGCTAAAAGATATCGATTCCTACTTGCGCGCCATCTGGCTCGAATGCTGTGGGCACCTCAGCCAATTTTCGGTTGGCGGATGGTCGGGCTCAGAGATCGGCAAATCGCGCCGCGTCGATGCGCTCTTCAAGGGCGATGTGGAAGTAACGCACATCTACGATTTTGGCACATCGTCGGAGACGAAAATCAAGGCGCTCGGCCAGCGCGTAGGCGTGCCGTTGAGCGCGCGCCCAATGGCGCTGATGGCGCGCAACCTCATGCCCGAAGCGCAATGCATCAAATGCGATCAGCCGGCCAAATATTTTTGCATGGAGTGCATGATCGAAGACGAAACGCCGGGTACGTTATGTGAACAGCACGCCCAAAACCACCCGCACGAAGATTACGGCGAGCCAGTCGAGCTTGTGAACTCCCCACGCCTGGGAATGTGCGGCTACACCGGGCCGGCCGAGCCACCGTATTAGCGGCGAACAACGACAAACGAAGGAATTTGAACCGCAAAGAGCGCAGAGGCCTGCAGGTTTGCAGGTTTGCAGGTTTGCAGGTTGGCAGATTACGGGTTGTTGGCTCAATCCCAAAACCCCAGACCCTAAACCCTCACGCTGTTGTAGGCTCTGCGCTCTGCGGTTCTGCGGTTCCGCGGTTCTGCGGTTCTCGCTTCTCCGCTCAGGCGCTCTCCGCTCAGGCGCTCACTCGCTCTGCGCTCTACCGCTCCGCCACCGCTTCCTCCGCCGGGCCGGCCATGCCATGCACCGCCACAATCGCCTGGTCGGCGCTCCAGAAAATATTCTCCTCGCCGACTTTCGCCAGCAAACCGGTGCGCGCAAACATCTCGCGCACGGCCGGCTGCAAGCTGCTGAAGCACACCTGCGCGCCGCGGTGCCGCTCGGTCTCCACAATCTGCTCCAGCGCCTGAATGCCCATCGCGTCGATCAGCGGCACCCCGCGCATGCTGATGATCAGCGCGCGCCAGTCGCCCGCATTCTTAAACGCCTCCAGCACCGTGTTCACGCTGCCAAAAAACAGCGGGCCGGTCAGGTAATAAATATGCACCGAAGAGTCGGTGGTGAGCAGGCGGTGGCCGATCTGTCGCAGCCGCGCCGGATCAACCGGCTCGCGCGTCACGCCCATGCTGCCAGCCGACTGGCGCAGGTAGATCAGCGCCGAGATTGCGATGCCGATCAGGATCGCCTGCGTGAGGTCGAGCGCCACGGTCGCGATCATCGTCACCAGCATGCCCACCAGCGCGTGCTTCAGCCGCGCCCGCGTGAAGAAGCGGATGGACTCCCACTCGTTCATGCGCCACGCCGTCATCATCAGCACGCCCGCCAGCGCGGCCATCGGGATGCGCCCGATCAGCGGCGCGAGCGCCAGCACGCTTAGCAGCAGCACGCCGGCGTGCACAAAGCTCATCACCCGCGTCAGGCCGCCGCTTTTCACGCCCACGCTGGTGCGCGCAATCGCCGCCGTGGCCGGCACGCCGCCAAAAAACGGGATCAGGATGTTCCCAATGCCCTGGCCGATCAGCTCCTGGTTGCTGTCGATTGGCTTGCCTGTCATGGTCGAGCCAACCGCGCCGCACAGCAGGCTTTCGATCCCGCCCAGCGCCGCGATCGAGATTGCCGGCGTCAGCAGGCCCGAAAGTGCCTCCCACGGAATTGCGCTGAGAGTCAGTCGCTGGTCGAGCAGGATGGTGCGCGGGATGTCGCCAATGATCGGCACCTGCCAGCCGGCCACCGCCGCCACCAGCGCCGCCAGGATCAAGCCAAGCAGCGAGCCGGGGATTGTTTTGCTCAGGCGCGGCGCGATCAGCATCACTGCGATCACAAGGCCGCCCAGCGCGAGCGCATGCCAGTCGGGCACGACGAGGTGCGTGAAGTAGAACAGCAGCTTGGCGAGCGAATTATCGGCCTTGGGCGTCTGAATGCCCAGAAAATTGTCGATCTGCCCGATCGCAATGATCAGCGCAATGCCGCTGGTGAAGCCGGTGATCACTGGCGAGGGAATAAAGGCGATGTAGCGCCCCAGCCGGAACACGCCCAGCAGCACCAGGAAGATGCCCGCCATCACACCGGCCACCCACACGCCCGGCAGGCCGTAGCGCTGCGCCAGCACAATCAGCACCGCCGACATCGCACCGGTTGGACCGCTGATCTGGTACGACGCGCCGCCCAAGCCGGCGATCAGCACGCCCGCCAGAATTGCCGTGACCATGCCGGCGGCGGCGGTGGCCCCGCTGGCGACGCCAAACGCCAGCGCCAGCGGCAGCGCCACCGCGCCTACGGTCAGCCCGGCCAGCAGGTCGCGCTGAAACGCCTTCCAGTCGTAATCGGCGAATTCGCGCTGGTAAAGCGAAAGAAGCTTGATGCGGCGTAGCACGGATGTCA
>LJCR01000807.1 GCA_001399705.1 Kouleothrix aurantiaca | reverse complement strand
GATCACGGCTGGCGCAGACGCGCCCGGCGACCTGCTCGACCTGCAGGTGGCGGTGCCGCCCGGCCAGTTTGCCAGCGGCGGGCGCGCCTTTTCCGATGGCGCAGTGCCGTTTCTCGAAGAAGGGATTGGCTTCAGCGCCACCGGCACCGTGCTGGGCGTGCCGCTCAGCAGCGTGCAGCTCGTCGTGGCCGAAACAACGGTTGAGTTTGGGCACAGCTTCCTGCCGCTGGCCCGCCGCTAGTGGAGAACGATCCACAGATGACAGCGATTATTTTTCTGTGTCATCTGCGTCATCTGTGCATCTCTTGCGGCCTCGTCTAGTCCAGCACAATAATCACGCGCGTTTCGCCGCGGCGCGTGTCGCTGGTATAGCGCGCGCCCATGCCCTGAATCAGGCGCAGCACCGGGCGGTTTTCGGCCAGCATATCGATCTGCAAGCGCCGCACGCCCTGCGCGCGCGCAAGCTCGCCAATGCGGCGGCACAGCGCCCGCCCAACACCCTGGCGCTGGTAGTCGTCGCGCACCACAATTGCCACCTCGGCGGTGCCCGGCTCGTGCGGCAGCGGAACAAACTGCAGCAGCGCAACAACGTTCTGCACGCCATCCTCGCCCACGCTGCCAATCAGGCTGATCTGCCCGCCCGGCGCCGCGCCCACGGCTTGTGCCATTTCGGCCTGCAGCGCTGCGTCAGAAATGCCATAGCGCGGCGCGCCATAGCGCAGCCGGATGCTCCGCTCGGAAAGCTGCCGATACATGCGCACCAGCGCCTCGGTGTCCGCGGGCGCGCCCTGGCGCACCAGAACGGCGCGCTGCTGCCGTGCGGCAAAAATCAATCCCGGTATTCCCATATGAACTGCGTGCTGCGCGGTGTCAATTCCCATCATCATAGCCCGGCCCTCCCCACTATTTTCAGACCGTTCGGTCGGTTTTTAAGCCCAAAAAAGCTCCTGTGGTATACAGAACATTGTGATCGCCAGCGACCGCTTTAATCCGCCGTAGCAGGCACATCGCTCGGGGCAAGCAGGCCATCGATATACCAATCGAGGTGTTGTTCGACATAGGCAAGATGGCGCGCATCGTCGTAGAGGCGGCTGATCATGATCGCGCCTTCGAGCGTTGCCAGCAGCATTGTCGCCACGGCGGCGGGGTCGGTTCCGGCACGCAGCTCGCCCCGCTCAACGCCCTTCGCCACGATCCGCTGCACCATCTCGCACCACTCGTCCATCGTGGCGCGGGCGCGTGCGCGCAGCGCGGGGTGGGCGTCGTCGGCCTCGATGGCGGTGTTGAGCAGCGGGCAGCCGCCCGACACCGGCGGATTAACGACCATGTCGCGCAGAACGCCGATAATGGCGCGCAGCCGCTCGGCGGCGTGGCGCTTGCCCGCCAGGGCCTCGGCGAAACGCTGGCGCACCAGCCCCACCGAGTAGTCAAACGCTGCCAGCGCAAGGTCGTCCTTGCTGGCGAAATGGTTGTAGATCCCGCCCTTTTCCAGCCCCGTCGCGCGCATAATATCGGCCAGCGATGCGCCGAAGTAGCCCATGCGATTGAACAGCGGTGCCGTGCGGGCCAGGATCATCTCACGCGTCTGCGCCCCTTTGGTCATGGCGTGCCCCCTTGCAACAGACCAATCGGTCTGAACGAAGTATAGTAGAATGGCGCGCAGGCGTCAATCATTCCTTTGGCCTAGCGCAGAAAGAACGCATATGATCCTGATCGCATCCTCAAATGGGGCAGTTGGCATGGAAGCCGGCTGGGCGATTTTGCAGGCCGGCGGCAGCGCGCTCGACGCCGTTGAGGCGGCCACGCGCCCGGTGGAAGCCAACCCCGACGACCACAGCGTGGGCTATGGCGGCTACCCCAATGTGCTTGGCGAGGTCGAGCTCGACGCCTCGATTATGGACGGGACGACGCTGCAGGCCGGCGCGGTGGGCGCGCTGCGCGGCTTCCGCCACCCGATCAGCGTTGCGCGCCAGGTGCTCGAGGAGCTTCCGCACGTGATGCTGGTGGGCGATGGCGCGGCGGGCTTTGCAGCCGAGCTGGGCATGCAGCCCGAAAACCTGCTCACCCCACCCGCCGAAGCCGCCTGGCGCGCCGGCCTGGATGGCCGCCTGCCCGAAGAGTTCCGCCACGCGCAGGGCCAGATTATGGAGCGCATGCTGGCGCGCGCCACCCGCCTCGCCACCGACCCCGAGCGCGTGGCCGGCACGGTGAACTTCATTGCGCAGGATGCGGCCGGCCGGCCCGCGTCGGCGGTGAGCACCAGCGGCTGGGCCTGGAAATACCCCGGCCGCCTGGGCGACTCGCCCATTATCGGGGCGGGCAACTACGCCGACGACCGCTACGGCGCGGCGGCCTGCACCGGCTGGGGCGAGCTTGCCATCCGCGCTGGCACTGCGCGCAGCGTGGTGATGTACTTGCAGCATGGCTATGCGCTCGAAGATGCCTGCCGCGCCGCGTTCCACGACCTTGGCGCGCTGGGCTTGCCGCCCGAGCACTGCCTGATGAGCATGGTCGCGCTCGACCGGCACGGCCAGCACTGCGCCATTTCTACCATCCCTGGCCGCACCTACGTCTACCAGTCCAGCGGCATGGCCGCGCCCGCCGAACTGCCGCGCCTGATCGTGCCGGTGACCGGCTCATAAAACGTTGCCTGGGAGCGGCATCGTTTTCTTGTGCGCTTTCCTGTCGGATGCAGAAACTACACACAGCAGAAA
>LJCR01000806.1 GCA_001399705.1 Kouleothrix aurantiaca | reverse complement strand
CGCCGTCGCGGAAGCATCCGTCGCGGCGGTGTCGCGCTTGCCGCGCTTGATCGGGATCACCTGCATCTGGCGCAGCCACCACGTCACACCGCGGTTCAAAAACATCTCGATCTTGGCGATCCACCACGGACGGTGCGAAAGTGGCAGCGACGCGCCCAGAATGTGAATGTCGGTCCAATTAATGTGATTCACTGCGACGATCATGCCCTGGCCACGCGGCGGGAGATTTTCCTTGCCTTCAACCTTCCAGTTCCACCAGATCAGCCGCGCAATATTCAGCGGCAGCCACAGGCAGAAGTACATAAACGCGCCGAGCATGGTTTCCTCCAGATTGTTTCACGTACCGGCGCGAGGGCGCTATGGCGCAACACCCAGGCGCAGACTGTAAACCAGGTGCCCGCCGAGCCAGCCATCCAGCACCAGCAGCGCCACCCCGAGGCCCAGGCGGACGAGGTAGCCCCGCCGCGCCTGCAGATCGTCCAGAATGCCGGGCGCGCGCCGGCGCATTTGCCAGGCCTGCCAGTACACCACCAGAATCGCCGCGCCAACGAGCGCGTGCGCGTTGACCCATGCGAGTGTGCTGCCTGAAACCCCCGCGCCAAGCACAAAGCGCGCCGCGTCGAAGACGCCCAGGGCAACCGCCAGCAGCGCGCCCAGCCAGCCCAACCACAGGCAGTGGAACGCGCTTGTTTCGTACGCGCGATCGCCGCGCCGTAAATACAGCGCGGTGAGGGCAGCGTTGCCCAGCAGCAGCCCAATCGGCAGATGCGCGGTCAGTGGGTGGAATGGGTACATACCCTAGTATACCACGAGCCTCGGCGCCGGCTGCGGTAGCTGGCTAAGCTCACTCCCACGGGCGATTAATCATTGGCATCCAGCGGGCGTTCGGCGCGGGGCGGGCGTCCAGCGTCAGCGGCAACAGCACAATACGACGGAGCGGGTCGCTGCTGCGCAGCTCGATGCGCGCCTGCTGCGGAAGCGGGCCGGGGTAGACCCAGTGTACGGTTGCGCGCATCGCATGCCGCCCATTCGCCGGAACGGTGCCGCCTTCTTCACTCAATGCCAGCCACGCGGCCGGCTCGTATTGCGGGCGCAGCTCGATTGCCAGGCCGGCCGCGATTGGCGCGGCGCTGCCACACCCAATCGACTGATAGTCGAGGGTGGTTTGCTGCACCCCCACCGCCACGCTGTCGGGCAGTAGTGGAATATCGCGATACTGGTAGACGATCCGCCCATCGTCGTGCAAGATCACCTGGAAGCTGTATGTTTCGGGGGCGCTGCCGGCCAAGCGCACATTCTCATAGCTGATCACAAACGCGCGACGGCCGTTGGTGGTTGCGTAGCGAATCGCCCCGCCGCGCGCCAGATCGATGTCGGTGCGGAAGGGCGCGATTTCGCGATACAAAAAGGCCGTGTCGGGGAAGCAGCCGGTAGCGGGCTTGATGTACTCACCAATAGGCAAGCTGAAGGACAGAAAGCCGTCGGCGGCGGCCAGCGTTTCGGTATACGTAGAGCCATAAAACGGAAATGGAAAGCCGAGCGACACTGTGTCGCTGTATGGTTTGCCGCGCAGCACAATCTGCCGCGCGCTGCTGGGCAGATCGATCCATTGGTAGTCCAGCCCGCCCGGCGCATCGCTGTGCTGCACCGCAAAGCTTCCGGGCAGCACACGGGCGCTGTATTCAAGTGGCTGCGGCCCGTTGTTCGCAAGCGTGATTGTGACGCTGCGCGTTTGCGCGAAGTTCAGCGCCAGATCGAGCGACGGGTGCGCCAGCGCCAGCTCAGGGTAGCCCGGCCGAAGGCGAACGTCGGGCAGGCGCGCGTCGCCAGCCACACTGATTGCCCGCTGGTAGGGCAGAAACGATGGCGCGCTGACACGAAGCTGGAAGCTCCCAGGCGCCACAACCAGCGTAAAATTCCCATCCGCATCGGTGTCGACGGCTTGCCCGCCAGCCACGCTCACCTGTGCCGCCACAGGAGCGCCCGTATCATCGGCCACGACGCGCCCGCTCAGCACCGCCTGGCCAGAAGCTGCACCCACAGAAAAGGTTATGTCGACTGATTGCGGCAGTGTAGTAAGCGTTGCAAACAGCTCAACCCGCGCCTGGTAGGTGCCCGGGCCGGGCACCCGTGAAGCATCAAAACGCAGTTGCACATTGCCGCTTGCGCCGGGCACAAGCTGGCCGGGCAACGCCGACACCGACAGCCACGGGACATCCACGCGGGCGCGCTGCACGGCGGCGTAGGCATCGACTCGCCCGTAGCCATACACATTATTCGGCACCTGCTGGCCGTCGCCGCAGCTATCGTCGCGCAGGGGCCGCGCGCTGCCTTTAATCAGCGCCACCGTGCGCTCGTAATCGCCCAGCAGGCTCGGGTTGGCCGACCACATCAGCGCCACCGTGCCAGCCACCAGCGGCGCAGCCATCGAAGTGCCTTGCAGCGTCCGGTAGTCAAGCCCGTCGCCATTACTGGTGGAAAGAATGCTCTCGCCACCACCGGGTGCAACCACATCCGGCTTGTGCCGGCCATCAACCGTTGGGCCGCGCGCGCTAAACCATGTGGCAATATCGCGCTCGTCGGTCGCGCCCACGCCAAACACATCAGCGTAGTCGCCCGGCGAATTGATCGAGCCGCAGGCGCTGCCGGTATTGCCAGCGGCAAACACCGGAAAAATTCCGGCGGCGCGCCAGGCGGCCACATAACCGGCATACCAA
>LJCR01000805.1 GCA_001399705.1 Kouleothrix aurantiaca | reverse complement strand
CAGCTATCGTGAGTGAGCGTGCCGGCGCTGCCATGCAGCACGAAGGTTGTGTGGAACGGCGTGGTTTCGGCCCAGCTGCCGGAGATCTGGCCGGCCGCGCCGCTGCTGAAGCGTACTTCGGCCACAACGCGATGCGGGACGGGGCTGTGCGCGCTGATTTCCGCAATCGGCCCAAGCAGCCAGCGCGCCCAGTCGAAATCGTGGATCATCAGGTCGAGCGCGACGCCGCCGCTGCGCGCCGTGTCGGCGTACCACCCGCTTGCGACGGTGGGGAAGGGCCCGCCGCGCGAGGCTTCGACCCGCTCAAGCGCGCCGAGTTCGCCGCTCTGCGCAACAAATTGGGCGACGAAATAGGCCCCGAAATAGCGCAGCACCTGCCCGACGGCGAGCTGTACGCCCGCCCGCTCGCACACCTCGATCAGCGCCGCGCCATCGGCCAGCGTGCGCGCCAGCGGCTTTTCGCAAAAAATGTGCTTGCCCGCCTGCGCGGCGGCACGCGCCAGATCGAGATGGCTGTCGGTTGGCGTGGCGATCACCACCGCATCAATATCTGCCTGAGCCACAAGCTCGCCCACCCCCAGAACCGGCACGCCAAATGTTTCTCCAAGCGCGGTTGCTGCCGGCGTGGGCGCGCGCACGCCAAAGCCGGCCAGTTCGGCACCGCCGATGCGCGCCAGCGCCGCCGCATGCGTGCGCGCCATTGCGCCAGCCCCCAGAATTCCCACGCGCATAAATCTTCTCCTTTACGCGTCTGTATGCGCTCATTATAGCCCAGGGCGGGCTATACGATGCGTGCTAGTAGAGATTGCAGGATGCAATTTGCCCCAAAGCCGCCGCTCCTCCCGTTCAGTTGGATAGAAGCACGCAATAAGCAGTTTCAACATTCCGCCCAACGTCATAGAGATTTTGCGCCGTTGTGATGCTTTCTGCCCACGCAAAGTGTGCGATTGATACGCGTGGGCGGCGAATTGAAGGCAGCCGCAGTAGAAAGATTGGGAGGGCGGCTGCGAAATGAAAGGAATGAGCTATGACCACTGTGGAACGCGAGGAGATTACTGACGGCCTGCCCGATGCCGACCCCAGCCCCGACGCGAACGCGAACGGCGGGCCAACCACGCCTACCACCACGCCGACCGACACCCCGGCGCAGGCTGGCTCGCACTTTGCTTCGGCGCCACGGCGGGCGCATGGCACGGGCGTGCGCGGCGAAAACCTGTCGCGCCAGTCGTCGCAGTTTGAAGGGCGCTTTGGCCGCATGTTCCGCACGCTGCCGGCCGCCTTTCACACCGAGGATGAGCTGGCGCTGCTGGCCCAGCAGATGAACGCCAAAGCCGAGGGTGAGCCTACTCCCGAGGAGGAGCGCGACAACGAAGAAAACCTGGGCATCAGCGCGGGCTACACCTACCTGGGCCAGTTTATCGACCACGACCTGACCTTCGACCCGAACAGCAGCCTGCAGCGCCAGAACGACCCCGACGGCCTGACGAACTTCCGCACGCCGCGCTTCGACCTCGACTGCGTGTATGGCCGCGGGCCCGACGACCAGCCCTATCTGTATGCCGACGACGGCGTGCACATGCTGCTGGGCCGCCCGCTCACCGGCAACCCGGCCGACCCGGATTCGCGCGATGTGCCGCGCAACACGCCGAACAGAACAAGGGCGAGCCGGCGCGCGCGCTGCTGGGCGACCCGCGCAACGACGGAAAATGTGATTGTGTCGCAGCTTCAGGCCACCATGCTGCGCTTCCACAACCGCATGGCCGACCTGATGGCGGGCCTGCCCTTCGAGCGCATCCAGCGCGAGGTGCGCTTCCACTACCAGTGGACCGTGCTGCACGACTTCCTGCCGACCATCGCCGGTGAGCAGGTGGTGCTCGATCTGCTGCCCCAGCTCACGCTGGACGGCGAGCGCGGCGGCGTGACGGCGTTTGCGCCGCGGCTGCAGTTCTACAAGCCCAAGGTTGAGGCGTTCATCCCGGTGGAATTCAGCGTCGCCGCCTACCGTTTCGGCCACTCGATGGTGCGCCCGATCTACCGCCTGAACACAACCCTGCCCAACCGCCAGGAAATCTTTGCCAGCAACCCGTTCCTGAGCCTGGGCGGCTTCCGCGCCTTCCCCAGCACCTGGGCGGTCGACTGGAACCTGTTCTTCGACATGGGCAACGGCGCGCCCGAGCTTGGGCGCGAGCGCGTGCAGCCGGCCTACAAGATCGACACCTCGCTGGTGAACCCGCTGGGCAACCTGCCGCCGTCGGTGGTGAAAGGCCCCGCCAGCCTGGCCGAGCGCAACCTGCGGCGCGGCCTGCGTATGAGCCTGCCGTCGGGCCAGGCGGTGGCGCGCGCAATGGGCATGCCGGTGGTGCCAGATGTGCGGCTGCGCGTGGGCAAGGCGACGGTGGCAGACAAACGCAGTAACGTTCGCCTGACCGATATTTCGCCCAACTTCGCCGACAACGCGCCGCTGTGGTATTACATCCTGGCCGAAGCGCAGCAGGATTTTGAGGACGACAGCACGCCGATTCGGCTGGGGCCGGTGGGCGCGCGGCTGGTGACCGAGGTCTTTGTGGGCCTGCTGGGGAGCGACTCGCACTCGTACCTGCGGCAGGAGCCCGGCTGGCGCCCGCGCGACGAGTTCGTGCGCAATGGCAAGTTCGGCATCGCCGAGCTGATCCGCGCCGCGCAGAGCTAGTGCGCTTTCAGCGCGGGGGATAGGGGTTGGG
>LJCR01000804.1 GCA_001399705.1 Kouleothrix aurantiaca | reverse complement strand
GTTCTGGGACAAAATCGAGAAGGCCAACTACTTCCTCGAAACGATCCTGTCGACGCTGGATGAGCCAGCCGATGGCCGCCTGATTATGTTCCTGATGCGCGACCCGGTGCAGGACGGCGGCCAGTGGGATATGTTCGTCAACCTGGTGGAGAAATATGGCGTGCTGCCGAAGTCGGTGATGCCAGAAACCGAGAGCAGCAGCAACACCGGCCTGATGACCAAAATGATCACCACGCTGCTGCGCGAGCAGGCCGCCGAGCTGCGGCGCATGCACGCCAATGGCGCGCCCGACGACACGCTGCGCGCGCGCAAGCAGGAGATGGTCGGCCAGTTCTACCGCATGCTGTGCGTGCACCTGGGCGAGCCGCCGCGCTCGTTCGAGTGGCAGTGGCGCGACAAAGACAAGCAGTTTCACCGCGATGGCGAGCTGACGCCGCAGGAGTTTTTCACCCGCTACGTCGGCTTCGACCTCAACTCGATGGTCTGCCTGATCCACTGCCCGACCGCCGACAAGCCCTTCAACCAGCTCTACACCGTTCAGCACCTCGGCAATGTCGTCGAAGGCCAGATCGTGCGCTACCTGAATGTCGAGATGCCGGTGTTCAAGCAGGCCGCCGTCGAAATGCTGAAGAATGACCAGCCGGTCTGGTTTGGCTGCGATGTCGGCCAGTACCTGGAGCGCGAAACCGGCATTCTCGACCGCGAGGTGTACGACTACGAAAGCATCTACGGCTTCACGTTCCGCGCCGACAAGGCCGAGCGCGTGGACTACGGCCACAGCATGATGACGCACGCCATGGTGCTCACGGGCGTGGATCTGGACGACGCGGGCGCGCCGCGCAAATGGCGCGTGGAAAATAGCTGGGGCGACGGCTTTGGCGAAAAAGGCTACCTCGTGATGAACGACGGCTGGTTCGACGAATACATGTACGAGGTGATTGTCGAGAAGCGCTTTGTGCCGGCCGAGCTGCTGCCGCTGCTCGAAACCGACCCGGTGGTGCTGCCGCCGTGGGACCCGATGGGCGCGCTGGCCGCCGCCGAATAGATTTTTTACCGCAAAAGGCGCCAAGAGCGCAAAGGTACGGAAAAGACAGCCTGTCTTCGCGGCCTTTGCGCTCTTTGCGTTTGGAAAAACAGATTGGGTTAGTATCGATGAGCAATACAACGCGCCCCCAGCCCGGCCCGCTGGCGCTGGTTGGCTCGGGCGAATACCTGCCGCAGATGAGCGCGATCGACGGCGCGCTGCTGGAGGGGCTTGGCAGTGGCCCCAAACGCGTGGCGCTGCTGCCCACGGCCAGCGGGCTAGAGGCGGGCATGCCCGCACGCTGGAACCGCATGGGCGTGGCGCATTTCGAAGCGCTGGGCGCGCAGGCCACGCCGGTGCCGCTGGTTGCGCCGGCCGACGCGCACAACGCGCAGGTGCTGGCGGCGCTTGAAGGTGCGGACATGTACTACTTCTCGGGCGGCAACCCCGAGTATGTGATCGAAACCATTCGCGGCACGCCCGCGTGGGATGCGATTGCGCGCGGCTGGCAGGCTGGCGCGGCGCTGGCGGGCTGCAGCGCGGGCGCGATGATGCTGGGCGGCTATACGCTCAGCGTGCGCTCGGTGATGCGCGGGCAGGCGCCGCGCTGGGTGCCTGCGCTGGGTATTGTGCCCGAGCTTGTGATCATGCCGCACTTTGATCGCATGGCCGATTTTGCTGGCGAGCAAATGTTCCGCGCGATTCTGGCTTCCGCGCCGGCTGGCGTAACGCTGGTGGGGGTGGATGAAGACACTGCCCTGATCCGCGCAGGCGCGCCGGGTTTATGGCGCGTAGAAGGCCGGCAGATGGTGTCGGTGTTTGGCGCGGATGGCCGCCGCACCTTGTACCGAGCTGCTGATAGCGTGCCATTGCCGGCCTGATGGCACGGGCGGCAAGCGCGCTGGCACTCCTGATACAGAGCGTATCAGGAGTGCTTTTTGATTCGCCGCATCAGGAAGCCGCAAGTGCGACAAAACACTCGGCCGAAACGGCGAAAACGAGCCTGAACACAGCCTGAACATACGCCCGTAGACGTGCCAGGTGCCGCTGTGCTAAGGTGTGCACAAGTTAAATAACGGTTAACGAATGGCACCAATGCGCTTCTGCGCTGGTTATACACACGCAAGGCCTGATGTATGGAAAGGAGCGACTCGTGGCCGACATTTCATCCCATGCGTTCGCCCACGCCGAACGACGCCGCAGCCGGGCGCAGCAGATCGGCGTGCTCGACCTTGTGCCGCCCCCGTCTGCACATCAGGCCACGCCCGCATTTCAACAGCATAAGCAAGGGAGGTATACAATGAGCAAGCTCACCATTTCACGCACGCTCGTCTGGCTTGGCATCGCCCTGATCCTGGTGACCGGCCTGATCCACCTTGTGGAAGCGCCCGAAAACCTGGAAGAAGCCGCATACAAGGGTGTGCTGTTCTTTCTGAACGCGGCCGGCGCGCTGATCGCCGCCATCGGCATCTTCCGCGGCCAGCGCAGCTGGGGCTGGTCGCTCGGTGGCCTGATCGCGCTCGGCTCGATTGTGGGCTATGTGATCAGCCGCACCGTGGGCCTGCCCGGCCTGGAGGTGGACGACGAGTGGTTCGAGCCGCTTGGCGTGGCCTCGCTGCTGGTCGAGGGCGTGTTTGTCGCGCTGTATGCCTACGTGATGACGCGCCCGGTTGCGGTGATGCCGCGCGGCCTGAGCC
>LJCR01000803.1 GCA_001399705.1 Kouleothrix aurantiaca | reverse complement strand
CGCTGGCGGTCTTTGTGCTGGTTGGCCTGGGCGCGTGGCTGCTCTCGCCATGGGGATCGAATGCCGCCGCGCCCGAGCTGGAAGGCAAAACCTGGCAGCTCCTTGCGATCAATGGCCAGCCGGCGGTGCCGAATAGCCACGCCACTGTGAAATTCGAAGGCGACAAGATCGGCGGCAACTCAAGCGTCAATAGCTTTGGCGGCACCTACCGCGCCAGCCGCGGCACGCTCACCACGTCCGATCTGATGAGCACGCTGATGGCGAGCGCCGACCCGGCGCTGAACCAGCAGGAAGCGACATTCGCGACCATCCTGCAAGGCGAATCGACCTACGTCGTGAATGGCAATCAGCTCACCATTTCCTCGCCGCGCGGCACCATGACATTTACGGCATAAAAAATAGTGCGTGGTGCGTAATTTCTTATACGCACCACGCACTACGCACTCCAAGTACTACGTCAAAGCCCTAAAAATCATCCACAGATGACGCAGATTGCACAGATTATACCAAATACGGATGATTACTTCGGAATTGTCATGCTGAGCGCAGCGAAGCATCTCTCGTTGCCGTGAATAGGAGATTCTTCACTCCGCTAACGCTCCGTTCAGAATGACAAAATGCAAGTGTTTACCCGAATTTGGTATTATAGACCTCATATCTGTGTAATCTGCGTCATCTGTGGATATCTCTCGTTCTTTATTCCAAGGTTGACACTACGCTATAAGCTGTACAGCTCGCCGAACTTGCCGCGCAGGTAGCGAATGTATGGTTCGAAGCTCAGCGGGCTGCCGGTGGCGCGCTCGACGATTTCGGGCGCGGTGAATGTGCGCCCGTACTGGTAGATATTCTCGCGCAGCCAGCCGTGCAGCGCGCCAAACTCGCCGCGCGCAATATCGTTCGGTATGTCGGGGTGCGCTTTCGTCGCGGCCTCGTAGAACTGCGCGCTCAGGATATTACCGATCGTGTAGCCCTGGAACACGCCGCCGATCTGCCCGCTGTACCAGTGCACATCCTGCAGCACGCCGTCGCGGTTGTCGGGCGGGGCCACGCCAATGTCGGATTCCATGCGCTCGTGCCAGGCGTCGGGCAGGTCGCGCACGCGCATGCTGCCTTCCAGCATCGCCAGCTCGAAATCAAAGCGCAGCATGACGTGGAGGTTGTAGGTCACCTCGTCGGCATCCACGCGAATGAGCGAGCGCTGCACCTTGTTCACCGCGCGGTAGAAGGTGTCGAGATCGACATCGCTCAGCTGCAGCGGGAAGGTGTCCTGCAGCTGCGTGTAGAAGTGCTGCCAGAAGCCCCGGCTGCGCCCCACAATATTTTCCCACATGCGCGACTGGCTTTCGTGCACGCCCGACGAGGTGCCGCTGGCCAGCGGCGTGCCCTCGAACACGCGGCTGACGCCCTGCTCGTAGAGGGCATGGCCGGCCTCGTGCAAGGTGCTGAACAGGCCGTCGCCCAGGTCGTGCTCGTTGAAGCGCGTGGTGATGCGCACATCGCCAATCGAGAATTTGGTCATAAACGGGTGGTGGGTTTTGTCCTGCCGCCCGCGGTCGAAATCGTAGCCGTAGCGCTTGATCACCGCCTCGCCAAAGGCGCGCTGCTGATCTTCGGGGTAGTGCTGGCGCAGGCACGCGTCGTCGGCGGGCGGCTGCGCGGTGATCGCCTGCACCAGCGGCACCAGTTGGTCGCGCAGATCGCGGAACAGCGTGCGCACCGACGCGGCTTTCATGCCATAGTCGGAATCGTCGATCAGCGGGTCGGCGATATGCTCGTGCGGGAAGAACTCGGCGTACTGGCGGCTCAGGTCGAGCGTCTTTTCCAGCAGCGGCTCGACTGCGCCGAAGTCGTTAGCCGGGCGCGCGCGCGTCCACGCGTCGTACGACGTTGCGGCGTGCGTATACAGCTCGGTCAGAAAGGCCGGCGGTACCTTGATCGCGCGCTCGTAGTCGTGGCGGGCGGTGCGGATCAGGCTGGCGGCGAAGGATTCGTAGGGCTGGCTGGCCTCGTAGGGCCGCAGGTCGTCGAGCAGCGCGCCAACTGCGTCGTCGGTAAATTTCTCGTGGGCGATCCGCGCCAGCGTGGCCATCTGGCGGCCGCGCGCCTCGGTGCCGCCGGGGGGCATATAGGTCGTCTGATCCCAGCCAAGCACTGCCGCCGCTGCCTGAAGGTCGGTAACTTCGGCCAGCCGCTCCTGGAGCTGCTCAAATTTTGGTTCCACACAATCCTCCGCATGCTATCGTTGCCTGCGGCGATAGTGTACCACACTCCCCTGCTGCGGTGGGCGGATGCTGGGTGTATACTATGCTGCGCCGGGCGAGAGCCGAGAACCGATTATGTACGGGCGAAGCTTGTCTTCGCGCATCAGAAACCGATACAGAGGAGAAATGAGGCCATGCAATCGGATGATTCGAACTGGGAAGCGCTGCTTCTGGGCTTTGCCCTGATCTTTACGGTGATGCTGGGCGTTTCCTACGGCGTGTCGATGCTGTTCCGCATTCCAGTGCCGTGGTTTGTGGTGCTAATCGTGTCGGTGGTGGTGACGCTGGGGCTGCGTTTCTTGCGCGGGCGGCAGCGGGCCTAATGCGCTTTCAGCGCAGGGGTTAGGGGATGGGGAATAGGGATTGGTGATTACAATGCAGAAACTCTGCTCCGATTTCCGCATCGCTTTCTTGTTACTGCACTGATATTACCAGGCACCGCCACACCGGCTTTCTCTCATATGG
>LJCR01000802.1 GCA_001399705.1 Kouleothrix aurantiaca | reverse complement strand
ACTGGCCGAATGGCAAAAACGTGGCCGGGTCGATCTCGCTGGCGTCGCGGTAGTTGGTGGCGGCCAGCACCAGTTCAAAGCGGCTGCGCGGCGCGGGCGTAAAAAAGCCGCCCACCACGTCGGCCTCGCCACGCACGAGCGGCGCGACAATATGCGCCAGCCAGTCGCGGTCGAGGGTGAGCCCGGCGTCGGTGCAGGCGATCAGCGGGCCGCTCGCGTGGCAGATGGCGTTGTTCCGCCCCGACGGGATGTTGTGGCCGCCGCGCACCAGCCGGATCGGGTGGCCGGCGGCGATATAGCCCTCCACGATCGACGCGGTTGAGTCGCGGCTGCTGCAATCGTTGACGACAATCTCGTCGGGCATGCGGCTCTGCGCCAGCATCGAGTCGAGCAGCGCCGCGATAGTATCGGCTTCGTCGCGCACCGTGCAGACAAGAGAGACACGTGATACATCCATAGCGGGTTTACACTCCGTTAGCTTCTATAAAGATGTGTGCTCTGTATTAACCAGAAAGGACCCGTATGATCCGATCGATCTTCCTGTGGCTGTGGGCGCTAGCTGCCCTGTGCCTGCTGGCCGCCTGTGGCGCAAGCGCGGCGCAAACGCCAACTGCGATCCGTGCAGCAACTGCCGCGCCGCCAGCCACGGCGGCCCCCGCGCCGCGCGCTACTGCTGCACCCTCCATCAACCCGCCTGCGGCCACGGCCGCGCCGGCTGCTACTGCGGCGAGCGGCGGCATCCCCGAAGGCGTGACGGCCGAAGGCTACCACACGCGCGGCCGGGCCGACGCGCCGGTGACGCTGGTGATGTATTCCGACTTTCTTTGAACGGCATGTGCTTTCCACGTTGTGGAAACTGAACCCCAGATCGTAAAAGAATATATTGCCGCCGGCAAAGTCAAGCTGATCTACCGCCACCTTTTGCAGCTTGGCGACGGCTCGGTGCGCACTGCCGAAGCCTCGGAATGCGCCGCCGACCAGGGGCAGTTCTGGCCCATGCACGATGCGCTCTACGCCCGCCAGCGCGAAGTGTATGGCGCCGGCGACCTTGACGCGACGCTTACGGCCTTCGCCAACGACCTGGGCCTCGACACCACCGCATTCAACAGCTGCATGCAGCAGCACGCGCACCTGCAGTTTGTGCAAGACGATTATACCGCCTCGAAGCGCGATGGCGTGCAGTTCCGGCCCGTATTCGATATCAATGGCACACGCATCACCGGCGCGCAGGGCTTCAACGTGTTCCAGCAGCAGATCGACGCTGCCCTGCCCAAGTAACGCTCCGGTACAGCCGTGCGGCAGGCTGCCACATATTTCGTGGCAGCCTGCCTGTTTGTAAGCGCGTTGTCAGGTTGCAGACGCACCATCGCCGAAGTGAATGTGGTATAGTTTACCAGATGGCACAGTCAGGCTTTACAATACCATCGCGTGTATATGGCGCCAACACAGCTGATAGCGGCCCTGCGCCACATTCACGAAGCGAGGAGTTTGCATGCCCCGGCAACAACTCAGCAGCCCGCTCATCATCCTGCTTGCCGGCGTGACCATGATCGCGTTATTGCTCGCTGGCACGAGCACGAGCACCAGCGCGATTACGCGCCAGCGACCATCTGCACAGCAATTCACGCCGTGCCCCAACGACGATTCCGACGCACAGTTTGAGTGCGAGGATGAGCGTGCGATGATGACCGAGGAAGCCGCCCAGCGGACGCCCACCGATGATACAGGCTACCCATATAATGGCCCCAGCACAGCCACAGCCACTGGTACATCCACTGGCGCAACAAGCACCGCCACCGCGACGGCTACCGTCACTCAGGTTGCGACAACCGACACAAACCGCACTGGCGCTGACGCAACGCCAACGCTGGCAGATGGTTCTTCGGCAGAAGCGGCCACTGGCGTGCCTGGTGTTGCGCAGGGCGCGCCAACGCCAACAGTCATCGCAGATTTGATCTGCGCGCCCGGCATCCCGACAACCGTGACGGGCACGGCCCCAGCCTACGCTCCGCTGCTGCTGTTTTTCGACCAGCGCCCAGTGGGCGGTGGCAGCGCCTCGTCAAGCGGGACGTTTGCACTGAAGCTGGTGGTGGGTAAAGAGCGCAGCGGCCTGTACCAGGTGACGGTGCGCGTGCGTGGCACATCGCAGCTTGTGCGCACGCTAAGCTGCGCTGTGCCTTAGCGCATCCTCACGGCAAGAACTGCGAGCGGGAGCGGCCTGGCTGCTCCCGTTTTTTCTTGCCCATATTTCCGGTGCTTGCGTGTCGCGCTGGTCTGTGCTATGTTCTACAGTAAAGCGGCAGCCAAGCCGCCCGACATTGGAGGATTGCGTGCCAGTCGACGACAGGGTGAGCCAGGCGGAATGGCGCTCGCGCGTTCGGGCGGCAGTTCAGCCCGGCCCGCCGGTTCCCCGCGATGATCTGCTGCTGGTGCGCGACGATGCCGGGCAGCTGATGCGCCGCTTCGATCCGCCGCCTGGCGCAGTGCCACGGCTGGGCGCGGTGCTGGTGTTGCTGTATCCGGATGGCAACGATCTGCGCTTCCCGCTTACGGTGCGCAGCGACAAGCTGCCCAGCCACCGGGGCGAGGTATCGTTGCCGGGCGGCGCCATCGATCCCGAGGACGCTGGTGTCGAGGACGCGGCGCTGCGCGAGTGCTACGAGGAGCTGGGCGTTGATCCGGTGGACATTCAGGTGTGGGGAATCCTCTCGTCGTTTTATATTCAGCCCAGCAA
>LJCR01000801.1 GCA_001399705.1 Kouleothrix aurantiaca | reverse complement strand
GTTTTGTGTTGCGCATGGGTTCGCTCACTTTCACCTACAGAACATCGCCGCCACTAACATAATTAGATTTTAAACTAATACTATTAGTTTGTCAAGTATGAATTTCAAGGCATTGTCGTAGTGGCAGAAAAAATCGAGCCAGGAAGATTACAGAGGGGACGGCCACAAGCCGAGCGGGCGAGTGCAGGAAGCTGCAGAGAAAGACACGCAGGGCTGCTACGGATTGTAGCCAAGCTGCTGAAGCGGGCGAATAATCAGCGATGCATAGATTTCGCCCATGTGCGTAGGGGAGAGTGCCATACCATTCTCGAACCACCACTCGATCAGGGCGACTGTGGCGCTCACTGAATGGTGGGCGATGAGCTCGGGCGGCGCGACGCTGCCCGGCTGCTGGGGCTGTTCGGCCAGAAGCGGGCGCAGGCCGGCGGAATACAGCTGGCGCACCAGATCGCCGCCGCTGCGGCTGCCAAGCAGCACCCGGCACAGCTCGTGATGCTCGCCGACATAGCGGAAAATCAGCTCGCCGCTGGCGGCCGGGTTGTTCGCGCTGGCGGTTTCCAGCAAGCCAGTCAGCTCGCCGACGAATAGTTCAAGCACGGCAGTCAGCAGCGATTCTTTGTCGGGGTAGTGGCGAAAAAACGTGGCATAGCCAATGCCCGCGCGCGCCGTAATGTCGCGGATCGAAACAGTTGCATAGCCTTTTTCCAGCGACAGCGCGATCAGCGCCTGGGCAAGCGCGGTTTGTGTGCGCCGCACCCGTCGGTCGATCGGTGGCATGGCTTTTTCCGCCACGGCGTTGCTTCTCATACCGGGTCAGTATAGCGCGTTTGCTGGCGTACGTCTTGCTGTACTGTGTATGTGTTATGATACACTGTATATCATAAAAGGAGTTTACGATGGCCGTTGACATATCTTCCAACGAAGCGCCACCCGCCCGCTGCCCGATCAACCACGAAATTTTTGCGCGCCGCAAAACAGTGCGCGCAGCCGAAGGCCCCGGCCCGGCGGTCGAGCGCGATGCCAGCGGCACCTGGCATGTGCGCGATTACGCGCTGGCACGCGCCATTCTGCGCGGCGACAGCACGCGCCAGGCCGGCTTCAAGGCCGAGCTGGTTGCGCAGGTTGACACGATTCAGAATCAGCCGATCTTGTTTCTGGAAGGCCCTGCGCACCACCAGCAGCGCCGCCAGACCGCGCGCTTCTTCACGCCGCGCGCCGTGGGTAGTAACTACCGCGCGCTGATGGAGCACCTGTCGGATGAGCTGATTGGCAAGCTGCGGCAGCATGGCCGCGCCGACCTGAGCGAACTCAGCATGACGCTGGCGGTGCGAGTTGCCGCTGAAGTCGTCGGGCTGACCAACAGCCGCCTGCCGGGGATGGATCGGCGGCTGGATGCGTTTTTCGCCAGCGCGCCCGGGCAAACGTCGCGCCTGCGCATGATCCTCGATACGGTGCGCAACCAGTCTGTGATGTTCGCCTTCTTCATGCTGGATGTCAAGCCGGCCATCCAGGCTCGGCGCAGCGCCCCGCGCGAAGATGTGATCTCGCACCGGATTGGGCAGGGCTACAGCGAGCCCGAGATCCTGACCGAGTGCGTGACCTATGGCGCGGCCGGCATGGCCACCACGCGCGAGTTCATCTGCGCGGCGGCCTGGCACATGCTCGAGCAGCCGGCGCTGCGCCAGCGCTACCTGGCCGCCGGGGAAGACGAGCGCTACGCCATTCTGCACGAAATTTTGCGCGCCGAGCCGGTGGTCGGCAACCTGAAGCGCCGCGCCACTGCCGACATTCCGCTGGAGCAGGCGGGCGTGACCATCCCGCAGGGCGCGCTGATCAACCTGCACATCGCCGCAATCAATGCCG
The DNA here is from genome assembly GCA_001399705.1 of Kouleothrix aurantiaca. Taxonomy (GTDB): domain Bacteria; phylum Chloroflexota; class Chloroflexia; order Chloroflexales; family Roseiflexaceae; genus Kouleothrix; species Kouleothrix aurantiaca. Next base: position 875 of record LJCR01000801.1, on the reverse strand, counting down.
ACGAGGAACTGGTGGGCGAGCACGCCGAGCATGTCTGCCCGGGGCGCGCGCTGGCTGCCGACAATGCCAGCCCGGCGGTGATGAGCTTTGGCGATGGCGCGCACCGCTGCCCGGGCGCGTATGTGGCGATTCAGGAGAGCGATATTTTCCTGCAGCGCCTGCTCGCGATCGAAACGCTGCGCATGGAGCGCGCGCCAACGCTGACGTGGAACGAGCTGGTGACAGGCTACGAGCTGCGCGATTTTGCTGTGGTGGTATAAGTTTCGCGCCTACAAACGCAAGACATGGGCGGAGCAACCAATGCTCCGCCCATGTCTGTCTGACGCAGGAAGATACAGATCATACTCACCACTGCGCACGGCCGGCGACCTACGCCTTGGCGCGTACCAGCAGCAGCGGCACCGTGATCGAGTGCAGCACCTTGTCGGCCACACTGCCAAGCGCCCAGCGCCGCAGCCCGCTGGCGCCGTGGGTCGCCATCACAACCAGATCGGCGCACAGATCAATCGCCTCATCGACAATCGCCTCGCCGGGCAGCCCGCTCACCGCCATCGGCGTTACCGTCACGCCGTGCTCGGCCAGCACCTGCTTGTAGCCGCCCAGCTCGTCGCCCAGGCGGCCGCGCACTACTTCCAGCGCTTCGTCGTACTGCAGGTATGCCCCCATGACCTCGGGCGTCTGCAGGTAGGGCGGTGTCACAACGCTCAGCAGCGTCAGCTCGGCCTTGGCCTGCGCGGCCAGATCAACCGCCAGCGGCAGCGCCTGGCGGGCGCACACAGAACCATCGAGCGGCACCAGAATGCGCCGGATCGCGCGCTCGGGCGAGAGCATGCGCTCGTTGCCGCGCACCAGCAGCATGGGCGTTTCGGTAATAT
>LJCR01000800.1 GCA_001399705.1 Kouleothrix aurantiaca | reverse complement strand
GGGGGCAGTCGTATTTCCGCGCTCCAATGCGCTTCTCGCTAGCAAATGAATGGCCAATTGTTCTGCAAGCCGCTATGATGCCAAATACGGACGATTACTTCTGAATTGTCATGCTGAGCAAAGCTACGCTCCCTCTCGCTGATATGAATTAGGAGATTCTGAACGAAGCGCTAGCGAAGTGAAGAATGACAAAAAAGAACTGTTTACCCGGTTTGGTCTAACTCACTTTCTCCGCGCGCTCTGTGTTCTCCGTGACTTGATCTTTTTGTTTCGCCAGAGAACGTAGAAACGACAAGGCGGGGCGACAGCGTCACCCCGCCCTGCGTGCCGGCAAGCCCATCGCTCGGGACTTATCAGGCAAGTGCTGCGGGTTTCGGGAAAAGAACGTCAGCCTTGCAATCGCCAACCCCTATTCCCTATACCCCAACCCCTGCGCTGAAAGCGCGCTACGCAACTGGCTCCTGCGCTTCTTCCGTCACTTCTTCCACCGCCTCGGCCACGCGCGCGCGGTTGCGCAGCCGCAGGCCGCTGCCGATTGCGCCCGCGCCCAGGGCGGCCAGCATCCACACCGGCGAAAGGTCGCCGCTGGTATTGGGCAGCTGCGCCGGAACCTGGCCCGCGCCGCTGCTGGGTGCCGGGGCGGAAGCGCCCGGCAGCGTGCCGTTGACCAGGATGCGGCCTTCCACCTGCGGGTTGATGGGCGAGTGCGCCGCAACATAATCGGCAGTGGTGTCGATATCCAGAATGCCAGTGTCGATCTTGTCGGTGCCCTTGGCAAGCGCGGTGTAGCCATCGCCGCCGGCAATCACAAACGAGTTGGAAACCAGCCGGTAGCTGGCGCTGGGGTTGAGCGGCGCATAGCCGCCCTTGCCATCCGCCACCTGCACGCCCGTCACGCGGTCGCCCACCGGGCGCGAGGGGTCGAAGCTATAGCGCATTGCCGACACCTGCGCAAAGCGGCCGGCCACCGTTTCGAGCTGGCTGACGCCGTTTTCCAGCGCTTCTTTCAGCAGCGCGCCGGTGACAGTTACCAGCCCGATGGTGTTGCTGAAGGGCTGCACGTCGAGCAGCTCGCCCAGCGTGATCTGGCCCGCGTCGATGCTGGCGCGGATGCTGCCACCATTCATCAGCGCAACCTGCGCGCCGGCCGAGCGGGTTTTTTCCAGCATGGCGTCGGCGATCAGGTTGCCGAGGTTGGTTTCCTTGGTGCGCACATCGCCGCGCACGCCATTCAGCGCCCCAGCGGCTTCGCCAACCACCTTGGTGCGCAGGGCGGTGAGCGGCTGGGCCAGCACCTTGATGCGGTTTTCCAGCGCGCCATCGGCCGCCAGGCTGGCGGCCACCTCGGTTGGGCGCGCGCCCAGCACATTGGTGATATCGCCATTCGCGTCAAAGCCCACCGTCAGGTCACCCAGCCAGCGGCCCCACTCCCAGTCGGTCGCCATCACCACCGGCTTGCCCGACGGCGAGGCGATCACTTCGGGGTAGGGGCGGGCCGGGTCGGCCGGGCTGACCATCGGGCCCATGGGGGTGTGCGAGTGGCCGCCGATGATCACCTGAATGCCATCCACCTGGCGCGCCAGCTCGCGGTCGAAGGTGATGCCGATGTGGGTCAGCGCGACGATCTTGTTCACGCCCTGCGCCTTCAGGTCGGCCACGGCCTTCTTGGCGGCCTCGATATAGTTGGTGAACTGCAGCGTCGGTCCCGGGCTGGAGATGCCCGGCGTTTCTTCGGTGGTCAGGCCGAAGAAGCCAACCTTCTCGCCGCCGATTTCCTTGATGATCCAGGGTTTGTACAGGCCACTGATCGGGGACGCAGGGCTGGCAACGATGTTGGCGCTCAGCACCGGGAACTTCGCCTGCTTGATAAAATTCGCCAGCGGCTCGGGGCCTTTGTCGAACTCGTGGTTGCCGATCGTCATCATCTCGTAGCCCATGTAGTGGTAGAACTCCAGGTCGGCCAGGCCGAGATACTGGTTGAACCACAGCGTGCCCTGGAAGATGTCGCCGGCGTCGACCAGCACCTGGTTGCCGCCCTCGGCGCGGATCGCGTCGATCAGCATCTTGCGGCGCGAAACGCCGCCGTGGACGGGCGCGGGGGGCGTGCCACCGGTCACCGGCTCGATGCGGGCGTGGTGGTCGTTGGTGTGGATGATGCGCAGCTTGAAGGTTTCCGGGCCGGCCGCGTGGGCGAACGAGATGCTGGTGCACGCCCAGGCGAGCGTGCCGCCGCCGACGGCCATGTAGCGGATGAATGATCGTCGCGAGATGTTCATAACCCTCCCTCTTGCAAATCTCAAGTGGCGATGCTGAACAGGCGGGCACGGGCAAACGTGCCCAAGTGCCGCAAGCGTATCAGGCGTTATCGAGGTGCAGTGTGGACGGGGCTATCTTACCACACTTCTTAAGGGCGATTGGCGCAAGCTCTGGTTAAAATATCGTTAGGCGGATGTCAAGAACCGGGAGCCGAGAACCGCAGAACCAAGAACCGCAGAACCGGGAGCGAAGAACCGGGAACCAAGAACCGTAACCACGAAGGCACGAAGACACGAAGGGGCAGAGAACTTTCAAACATTCAAACTTGCAACTTTCCAAACCCTCCGTGCCTCTGTGTCTTGTCTAAAAAGCCGCCAAGTGGGGCGGGTCAACAAAAGACCAATGAAGGCTCGCAGAAGTGGCTCGGCTCTGCTATCCTATGCTTTGATGCATCTCAAGGCCGCAAAAGACCGATGCGCTCGA
>LJCR01000080.1 GCA_001399705.1 Kouleothrix aurantiaca | reverse complement strand
GGTGACGCGCACTTGTACGGTGCCGCCATTTGCGCCATTCGTCCAATTCCCAAGCGGCGTAACACCATCTTCATCACTGCCATCCCCATTCGCAAGCAGGCTGGCTGTACCGTTCAATTCAGTATCTGGCGCCGAGGCTCCAAGATACAATATTGGAGAAGCAGGTATGGTGTGGCGTGGGCCATCAGGGCTGTCTTGCAGTGTAGTGCCATATACGGCCGGAAGATCACCATAATCGTACGAGGTGCTGGGCTTGAACGCAAAATCGATGTTTGTCACTGCCACACCACTCAACGCCACAACCTGATACGCTGACGTGGTTGTACCGCTGGCAGGGTTCGCAACCACACGGGTTGCTGGCGTACTGCCCGTGCTGGTCGTGAGCGTCAGGTCGTCGCGTGGCACGCCCGCCACCACCAGGTATGTGCCGGTCGGAAGCCCGGTGAAGCTATAATCGCCATTCGTCCCGCTGGTGGTGCTGGTGATCAGTGTCACCTCACCGGCATCGACCGAGTTGTTTGTATTGGTGTCGTTCCATCGGTAAAGATACACATCAGTCCCAGCGAATGGCGCCTCGTCGCTGGCAACGCCAGTGGTTCCACTACCGCAGACTCCATTGAGTGGTGCACCATCTAGACAGAATGTGCCGCCCAGAGTATTTGAGCCGCTGTAGCGATAGCCAAAGTCGGCGTTCAAACCACAGTTGGTGCAGGATGTGCCGCCTACCGAAATGACCGCCCCACCCGACACGACAACCGTGGTTTGATTATTCAGGGTAGCGTCAGCATCGTAGCTGGGCGTCAGGCCGGCGGGGAAATCCGGGTCGGTAGTATGAACGACCACGGTATACGTGCCATTCGGCAGGTTGATGAAGCTGTAAAAGCCATCGGCATCGGTTTCGGTAGTGGGGCAGTTCACGCCCTGCGTGCAGCCGGCGCTTACCAATTCAACTGTCACGAACGGGATGCCAGCTTCACCGGCATCGTGCAGACCATTGTTGTTCGCATCCACCCATAGGGTATCGCCAACAACGACGTTGGGCCGGTAGCCAAAGTCGGCGCCCATAAAGCTCGATCCAGGACGCACAAGCACACCAATCTGGCCGTCGCACAGCGTCCCTGTACCGGCGGCGGGGCACGGTACACCATCTGCATTTGGGTCGGCTGTGAGCGTGGGCGAGCCAGCAATTGACCCGACAACCACCACATACGAGCCTTGGGTCAAACCTTCAAAGAGGTAGACGCCATTCGCATCGGTGGTATCGCTGCCGGCCAGCGTATCGGTGCCGGGCGTATAGACGCCGTCCGTATTTACATCGTGATAGAGCGATACCGTCACACCCGCAATCCCGGTTTCGTTCCAATCCTGCTGGCCATTGCTATTCGCATCCCAGAAGATTGTATCGCCGAGCGCGCCCAGGGCAGCAAAACCAAAGTCGGCCGTGAGCACACTCACTCCGCCGGTGAGGGTGGCGTTTTGGGTAGTGGAAGTGGTGAGTACATATGGGTTGCCGAAAGAGTCATCTGGCAGATCGGTGTCGGTGGTGCTGACAATCAGGCGATAATTGCCGTCGGGCAGATTTTCAAACAAGTACTGCCCATCCGCATCGGTCGTCGTCGTTGCAACAAGTACAAAGGTTCCATCGCCGTTGCGATCAGCCCACAAGGAGACGCTAATGTTCGCAATGCCGGTTTCCTGCGCGCCACTTTGCGTGCCATCGCCATTGCGATCCGACCAGACCGTGTCGCCGATTGTACCAGCGCCGATCGGCTGGTAGCCAAAATCCTGATTGAGATAGGCGCTGGTGCCATTCACGCCAGACACTTTGCCATGGCTGTCACAGGTGGCGCAGGATCCAGTCTCGTCGGGGTCACCGGTTTGATGCACACTGGAAGGGAACTGCGGGTCGGTACGATCAACAACGACGATGTAACTTCCTGCTGCCAGATTTGAGAAAAGATACTGCCCGCTGGCATCGGTTGAGGTCGTAGCGATTAGCGCATCGGTAGTAGGATCAATGCTGCCATTGCCGTTGCTGTCTTCGTATAGCTTTACCGTGATATTTGGGATGCCCTCGTCGCTGCTATCCTGCACACCATTGCCGTTCCAATCGGAGAATAGCGTGTCGCCAATGGTAGAACTGCCCGCCCGGTGCACGCCAAAGTCGTAGGAGCCAAGCAGTTTGCCCGCTACTGCAGTGACAGTGATCTGATTATTGATGCTGCCATCTTGCTCGCCCGTGTGCGACCAGGTTGCGCCAGCTGGCAGAGTGCTGTCGCGCGTCTTCAGGCAGTATGCGGTGCCGGCGGTCAGGGCTGTTGAGAAGACATAGCGCCCGTTCGCGTCGGTGGTGGCGATAGCAAGCAGGGTGGTGCAGGTGCTGTCGTAGCGCTCAACAACGATACCCGAGCTTAGCGCGTTCTCACCGCTATCTTGTATGCCATCAGCATTGTTATCCTCCCAGATTGTGCCATACAGCTCGGGCGGAACCGTGTAGCCGAAATTGATGTTCGTCACATCATTGGCATTGCTGATCGCGCCAAGGATTGTGTTGAGGTTCGCCGTCGTAGTATTCGAAAGATTATCGCAGCTTGCCCCACAGGTGCCCGATGTGACGTTTGGATCGCCGGTTTGTGATGTGGTGCCAGGGATGCTTGTTTGAATGACTTTAGTGTAGTAATAACCGTCGCGCAGTCCTTCGAACAGGTACGCGCCGTTTGCATCGGTGGTTTGGGTTGCGGCCAGTGTCCAGGTACCATTATTACCGCTGCCGCCAGATGTTTCGCAGCCCTTTGCAGGGAAAGGAGCCGGGAAGAGCGGCTGGCCAGAAGCATTCAGACAGACATAGAGTTCAACCGTGGTGCCAGCAATAAAATGGTCGATGCCACTCTGATAGCCAGTTGTGCCAACCCAGCCGTTTGTTCCGCCACTGCCCTCGCTCCACAGCTTGCCCGCAATCGAGCCGGTTGGAATGAGTGAAGCCGGCTCGGTGTCACTGGCACTGTTGGCGGCGTGGCCATCAGTAAATTTTGCGCCGTTTGACGAGGCAGTATTGTTGACAGTTTCGGGGTTGCTTGCCGGCTGCAGAGCTTTGAAGGTCACGACAACGCTTTTTGTCTGGCCGGGGTAGATCGGGCCAACGTCGTTCCAGGTCAGCGTGCCTGCCGGCGCGCTGCTGTCGACCGCCGGCGTCGCCGACACGAATTGCATGCGGCTAGAATCGTAGCTATCGGTGAGCGGCACCGGGCTGAGGATAGTTGACGGCTCTGCCGAGCAGGTTTGGTTGCTTGTTACACGAAAACCTAAGGCGTCGAGGTAGAGCGTCGGGCCGTCGGTCGCGCCTTGTTTGGTAGCATCAAACTGCAGATCAAGATTGCCAGCGAAATCAGCCCATGCCCACGAGCGCAAACTCGTAACATCCCAGCTTAGCAATCCTTGCTTGGCAGTACCAGAAGCGAATGCGTTAAGCTGAGCCGGCGTAATCGGTGTAGTGCCGAGCGCAGTTGTATCGTTATTGAAAAACAGCGAAGCAACCGCGTTATCATCAGTCACGCTGCCACTCAAGTAAATCGAGAATACGGCTTCTACCTTGGTGATAGTGCCATTTTGCGTGCCAATTGAGAAGCTTGTTCCCGCCAGCGAGTCTTTCGAGTTGGTGTATGGTGAGTGGCTATATGTGCCATCTGGCCCGGTAGCCCCTAGCGCGCTTGCCGAAGCCGTGAAATGCTGATTGGTTGGCAATCCGCTGGTTTGCGAAGCTTCGACCTGCGCCCAGCCTGTATAGCTGCATGCGCTGGGCGTGGCTGTGCCATTGCCGGGCAGACGGTTGCGCAGGTCGATCGAATATTGGACGGTCTGGCCTTCGAACACCGGGCTGCTGCCAAGCAGGCGCTTGTCAAGCGTAAGTGCCGGCGCAAAGCCAAAGTCGATGCCCGACTGCGTAACGGCGCTTGCGGATGCGCCCAGCGGGTCGAGCGAAACGATGCGCGTGGTGTCATTGGTGTGCGTGTAGCCCGCGGGAATATCGGGGTCGGCTGTGTCGACATCGACAACATATGTGCCGTCGGGCAGATTTGCGAAGCTATATGCGCCAGCTGTGGGCGCGGTGCTGACCAGAATATCACCCGCGCCATCGCCATCAAGGTCGAGGTACAGTGAAACTTTGACGTTCGCGAGCGCCGCTTCGCTGCCATCCTTCACACCATTGCCATAGGCACCGCCACCCGTGCCATTATCGTAAAAAACTGTGCCGCTGAGCGTATTATTTCCGCGCATCAAGCTCGTTGTGCTGTCTTCAGCAAAAGTTGCGGCGCTGCCAAAGCTTAGGCCGGCAGTATTAGGCACGATTGGGCGCGCATAGGTAGAAGGCACCGTTACCTGGAAGCTGACGCTGCCGTGGCTGCCAGCCGGCAAGGCATCGCGCAGCCACCATTGAATGTCGGTTACAGTGCTGGCAGTGGCAGGTTCGGTCGTGCTCCACGAGCTGCCGCCGTTGGTCGAAAAAAGAATGGTATAGCCCGAAACGCCAGCCGGCAACACATTAGCAGCGGCGGCGCTGCCGGCAACGTAGGTCGTGCCGGCGGGCACACTATCGCGAACAACCAATGGCACGCCGTAGGTGGTGTTCCCAGCTTCGGCAGTACCTGTGTTCGTGTAGGCAACTGTAAAGGTCAGGTTCGTGGGGAGCGAGCTAATTTGCGTCTGGCTGACGGTCTTGTCGAGCACGACCGATGGCTGGCGACTTTGCAGCGGCGGCAGCGCAATGCCATAATCTCCGTTGAATTTCTCGTTATCAAAGCCCGAGGCGACCTCCTGATAGGGCGAAATGCCCGCGGTACACGCACCATTCAGGGCAGCATACTCGTAAAACACCAGGCCAACCACGCCGGTGTTATCGGGGAGGTGCTCGAAGTAGAGCTGGTTGAGGAAGGGAATGAGTTTTTCGCCGCCGCCGACGAGCTTGACGATGATAATGCCATAGGTGCGCACAAGCCGGAAGCAGCCGGGGTCATAAGCCTTTGGATCACCGATCGGCTGGAGCCATGCGTTGCGATCGGGCAGCAGGTCGCCGTCGTTGTCGAAACCAGCGCCGACATTCCCCAGATCGTACCAGATACCCTGCGTCGTCACCGTTTCGCCCGGGTAGGCGTCGGTTCCACCGCTGGGCGTGAAGGTGTCCCAGCCGAATGCTTCGGCGATGGCCTGTTTATAGGCATCGGGCACTTTGTTGTCGCCATTCGGCCAGATTTTGTTTGCCGCCGCAGAGATCTCGTTGCGCATGGTGACGCGGCGTGTGATATCGGCGCGCCGCGATGTGCCCGCATCGTTTGCGCTGGCCCACATGTCGTAGTTCAGCCACAGATCATCATCGGGCTTGATGCCCCCGGTGACGGTGTGGCCTGCGCCATCGAGGCGCGGGTAGCTTACCAGCCAGTATTGCGTCACGCACTTGCCGGCCGGGATCGTACCAACATAGCGCGTTGCATCGGCATTGCCGGCGCTACCGCCCTCGTGCTGGAGCGAAAATGTGCCAACCAGGCCCGTATGTGTGCGGGAAGGGTAGACGCCGGGGGTGCTGTCGGCCGGGTTGCTGTCGTTGTTCGGGTCGAAGTTGCCGATATAGGCGAAAACATCGGTCAGGTCATTCGTTCCATCGTTGCAGAACTGCGCGCCCAGCGTCGCCGCCTCGGGCGCATATGTCGATGGTGATTCGACGTTGGAGTCGACAACAAGATTGTATGCAGTGATTGGCGTAATACGCAGATCGCCATCCTGCGGAGCCGCCTGCGAGGTGCTTGCGGGTAAACACGGTGCAATGCAGGCGAGAAGCAAAATGCCAATCATCAAGCGATTGGCCTGGTGCGACAGCGACATAGATCCTCCAGCGTTGTACGATGTCATGGCAGAACGTTGCTTGGCGGCTATGCGGCTTTTTTCTGATCATCCGTAAACGTTGTCATACTATCGAAGAAGCGGTTTTTTCTTTTTGATAAGGCAAAGAGGATTACAATACAAATGGTCCGCTTCATTCGTTGTCAAGGGAGCAGAGAAACTCCGCCTAGCCGACGTATCATAACGCACAGCAGGAATTTAAAACGATCTATATGGCATCGGAACATCGTACGTTTAGCAATCAGCGCTGCTGCTAGCGCTACGCACAAGAGAGCCACAGAACGAGGTATGGTACAATATTGCAGCTATCGGGCAAGCAAGCCATCACAAGGGAAGCAGTCCATGCAGATCGTTGATCCTATGCCACAGTCTGCGACGCGCTATGAAGCAGCGCGCGATCGCACCAGCCCAGTCATCTCAATCGTTGGGCCTGTATATAATTGAAGAAGCTTTACTCGAAGCCTTTTGCAAGCGCACGGTTGAAGTGCTCGAAACGCTTGGCCAACCGTTCGAGCTTGTGCTTGTGAACGATGGCTCGCGCGATCAGTCGCCCGAGATTCTGCGCCGCCTCAACGCGCAAGATTCACGCATCAAGGTGATCAACTTTTCGCGGAATTTTGGCATGCAGGCTGCCTTGACGGCTGGCCTTGACCATGCGCGCGGGCAGGCAATTGTGGTGATGGATACCGATTTGCAAGACCCGCCTGAGGTGGTGCTGCGCCTGATTGAAAAATGGCGCGAGGGCTACCAGCTGGTGTATGCACAGCGCGCCGAGCGCGCCGGGGAAACGTGGTTCAAGAAGTTCACCGCTTCAGCGTTCTACCGGCTGATCGACAAAATCACAAGCATCAATATTCCGGTCGACACCGGCGAGTTTCGCCTGATGGATCGCAAAGTTGTCGATGCGATCGTCACGATGCGCGAGTACAATCGCTTTATGCGCGGTATGTCGGTGTGGGTCGGCTACAAGCAAACCGGCATTACGTACGAGCGCGATGCCCGGCGGGCCGGCGAAACAAAATTCCCGCTGCGCAAAATGCTGCGCCTCGCGCTCGACGGCATTACCAGCTTCTCGTACCTGCCGCTTCAGCTTGCCACGTATTTCGGCTTTTTCGTGGCGGTGGTGAGCATGGTGTTTTTGCTCGCGGTGTTGCTGCTGCGCGCCTTCTTCCCCGATTTCTTCTACGGCCAGGCCACCACACTGGTGATGGTGCTGTTTCTCGGCAGCGTCCAGCTCATTTTCCTCGGCATTATTGGCGAATATCTCGGCCGCATCTACGACGAGGTGAAGCGCCGACCGCTGTATATTGTCGCAGAAGAGCTGGGCTTTGAAGAAGATCCGCACGCCCATCGGCGCTAGGCTTACCCCAGGCGTAAATCGTGGTGCAGGCCGCGCACCACGCCATCAACTTCGGGCTCGGGCAGCAGAAACGACACATGCGCCGAGCTGGCCCCCTGCGCAAACGCCAGCACATGCGCGCCAACGCGGCCGAGCGTTGCCAGAATCTGCGGCGCCAGCCCGCCATTATTGCTGCCCGCGCTAATCACCGCCACCAGGCTGATCGGCAGCGCCGACGAGATGTCGCGCCCTTCGGCACCGCTATGCTCGCTGCGATAGGCTGCCCGCAAGCATTCACGCGCAAACGCTGCATCGACGGTGCGAACCGTTACGGTGAGGCTGCGTTCGCTAAAGCTTTGGGCAAAATTCAGCACTTCAACACCGCTATCCGAAAGCCGCGCCAACGCGCGTGCCGCCAGCTCGGGCGACCAGCCGCCAGTTGTGCCCGGTGATGCAGCAACGCCCAGCAGGCTCAGCCCGCCCGCCGAAATAATGGTGTGGGCTGCATGTTCGCTGGGCTGAGCTTCCGCAACGATGCGTGTGCCAGGATGGCTCGGGCGCAACACATCGCGAATGGCCAGCGGAATATTCTGCTCGATCAACGGTGTCAGTGCGCGCGGATGCAAAATTTCGGGGCCGAATGTTGCGATGTCAACCGCCTCGGCATACGAAATTTCGGGCAGCGTGCGCGCCTCGGGCACCAGCTTGGGGTCAGCCGTCAGGATGCCATTCACATCCGTCCAGATGCAGACTTCGTCGGCGCCCAGCGCTGCGCCAATCAGGGTGGCGGAATAATCGCCGCCGCCGCGCCCCAGCGTCGTGACATTGCCTTC
>LJCR01000008.1 GCA_001399705.1 Kouleothrix aurantiaca | reverse complement strand
GTGCGGATTGGCGCGAACCAGTCGCCACAGCTCGTCGATGTGGCCGGGAAAGGTCTCTGAGCCCACAATGATTCGGTTGGGGAACTGCACGGCGTCGAGCGCGTAGCGGGTTTCGGCGTAGTTGAAGCCGACGACGTCAAGCACCGCGGCGGATTCCTCCATCGCCTGCGTGACCAGATCGGAGGTGCTGAGCTTTCGCATCATCTCGCCCATGCTCGCGATCATGGTGTTCACGTCCATCGGCTGATCCGCGTTCCCGCCGCCCATCAGTTCGCCGAGACGATCCATCATGGCGACCAGCGGGTTGAGGGCATTGGTGACGAATCGAGTGTCGTCCAGGCAGCGGGCCTTTTCGGCGAGCTTGCGTCCCCACGAGGAGCCGATCGGGGTGCCGACCTCGAAGATCTCGTTGCCGATCGAGTACATGATCACGCTTGGGTGGTTGAAGTCCTTCGCGATCATCGCCTCGAGGTCGCGCTCCCACCATTCGGGGAAGGCCAACGAGTAGTCGAACGCCGACTTGCCCTCCGTCCAGATGTCGGTGAGCTCGTCCATCACCAGCATGCCCAGCCGGTCGCAGGCATCGAGCATGGCGCGGCTGAGCGGGTTGTGCGAGCTGCGAATGGCATTGAACCCGGCCGACTTGAGGATCTCCACGCGGCGCTCTTCTGCACGCGCGATCGCCGCCGAACCGAGCGGGCCGTTGTCGTGATGCACACATGCGCCGCGCAGGTCGATGGTCGTGCCATTGATCCGCAGACCATGGACGGGGTCGAGTTGCAGCGTCCGGATCCCGAACCGGCTGCGATCCTCGTCGAGCCGGTCGTCGCCCTCGGTGACCGTGGTGTGCACGTCATACAAGGCGGGCGAGTCAGGGCTCCACAGCGCTGGCGACGCCACAAACAGCCGCGCTCGGCTGACCGCGCTGGTGCCCGGGAACAGCGTCACCGGCGCCGACCCGTTGGCGACAACCGTGCCGTCGGCGCCAATGATGCGCGTGTCGACGCGGACAGTTCGTGTGAACCGGCTGTCGTTCTCGAGCGTCGTCGCCACCGCCACCACCGCGTGCTCGGCGTCGACGTCCGGCGTGGTGATCCGCACGCCGTCGAGCGCGATGTGAACGGGCTCGGCCACGATGATATGTGTGTTGCGGTAGATCCCGGCGCCGGTATACCAGCGGCTGTCCTCGTGTGCGCGGGCCTGCACCGCGATAGCGTTCGGCTGCCCGTAGCGCAGGTAGGCATCGGCCTTGATGGCGAAGCCGGCGTAGCCGCTCGGACGTTGTGCGGCAAACTCGCCATTGATATACACCATCGCGTCGCGGTACACGCCCTCGAATTCCAAGATCACGGTCTTGTCGCGCCACTCGGCAGGCACGTCGAACGTCTTCGTGTATTCGAAGTGACCGCCCGGGTAGTAGGCAGTGTGCGATCCTTGGGTGCTGTTGGCTGACCGCGGCTGATCCCGGAGGGCGTCATACGGCAGCGTCACGGACTTGGTGTCTGCGGCTGTTCCGGCGAAGCTAGCGAAGACGCTCTGCTTGGGGCCGGCGATCCAGTCGCAGTTGAACGACTGCTTGATCATGGGTGGTTCCTTTCCTTGTCCAGGTGATGAGTGGACGCCGCGGTCGTCCGGGTAGCTCCATCAGCGTGCGCCGCAGTGCGCACCAAGCGTGGTCAGGGCGCCTGCAGGCCGCGCAGGAGCATCCGGCAGGCATCAGCGAACAGGCGCTCAATGGGTTGACCGTACTCCTGCTCGACCCGCTCGCCGAGCGAGGCTAGGCGGCGTTGCAGAGCGATGGCGGCGTTAAGGGCACTGTGCAAGGCCAGCGCGGGGTCGAGGTCGGGATGCAGCGAGCCATCGGCGATGCCGGCACGGCCGAGGGCGGCGAGCGTAGGAGCGAGCGCCTGAGGGAACACGTGGGCTTCGAGCGCGAGCAGTTGCTCGGCCGACCAGTCATGGGCGTAGAGCGCATCGAACTGAGCCATGAAGCGCACGCGTGCCGGGTTCGCCACGAGTTCATTGCCCAGGTGCGTGAAGATGGCGGCGATGGTCGCCAGCACCGATCCAGGTGGATTCTCTAGGATCTGCTGCCGAACCGCATTGCCGTGCTCCAGGATCTGCTGAACGAGTGCCCAAATCATCTCGTCTTTGTTGGAGAAGTATTGGTAAATCGTGGAGCGCATGAGGGCGCTGGCAGCGATGATGTCGGCCACGGTGACTCGCTCGATACCATGCTGATCGAAGAGGGTCTGGGCGGTGGCAAGAATATGGCGGCGTTGTTTCTCGCGGTGCGCACTGTAGATCCGGCGTGGTGGCTGAGATTCGCCCATCACATCCTCCCAAGGTAGCGTTGTATTTCGGACTATGCATACAAATTCGTATGAGTAGTTCGTTTTGTATTGTACATGATATTCCGCAACTGTCAAGGAGATAGGATGAGCAACAAAAGAGGCAATCCCGCTTAATACCCAGCTCACAAGGCGAGCGCAATTCCAGCAGCTGTGCACAGACATTCCTCTTGACACACCCACATTTGTATAGTACACTGTTAATGCGAATTAGTAATCTGCATTAATCCCGTTAATTATTCCTTCAATCTCTTCGGGCAGCAGTGGTGCAGGTATAGGTGGAACTATGGCAGCAGAGCGCAAATTGTCTAAGCGTAAACTCCCTTCCATGTATGATGTTGCGCGCCTAGCCGGTGTTTCGCAAACGACTGTCTCCTTCGTGGTCAACAACGTGCCCAATGTCAACCTCCCACAGGAAACGCGCGATCGTGTGTGGGCTGCCGTCGAAGAGCTTGGGTGGCGGCCTAATGCGATGGCGCGTGGCCTGAGCCTGCAACGCTCGCATACAATTGGCCTCATCTCGGACGAGGTTGCGATCTCGGCGCACGCTGGCAAAATAATCCAAGGCGCGCAGGATGCGGCGTGGGCACAAAATAAGATGCTGTTGGTCATCAACACCAGCAGCAATCCCGACATAGAGCGTGTCGCCGTGGAGATGATGCTGGAGCGCCAGGTTGAAAGTCTGATCTACGCGACGATGTATCACCGTCCAGTGACGCTCCCGGCCACACTCGGGCACGTGCCAACGGTCCTGCTGGATTGTTATGTGAAAGATCGTTCGCTGCCATCGGTGGTACCCGACGAGGTGCAAGGTGGCCGGGCAGCGACCGAACTGTTGCTACAGAAAGGTCATCGGCGCATTGGCTTCATTAATAACGTCGATCCAATTCCCGCAACGCTCGGACGTTTGGAGGGTTACAAACAAGCGCTGGCAGGCTACAATGTACCATTCGACGTACGCCTAGTCTGTTCGGGAATCATCAGCGCTGCGGAGGGATATCGTTGTACTAACGAGCTGCTGCGCACCCCAGAACCGCCGACAGCTTTGTTCTGCTTCAACGACACAATGGCAATGGGCGCCTACGACGCAGTCAAGGAGTTCGGTCTTACAATCCCTGACGAGGTGGCAATTGTTGGTTTTGATAATCTCGAGCTGATCGCGGCTCATCTGCGCCCGCCGCTCACTACCATGGAACTCCCGCACTATGCAATGGGACAGTGGGCAGTCCAGTACCTTCTTGAGCAGGTCGACAACTCATATCACGATCGGATTCAACATACGATCGCCTGTCCACTCATCGAGCGAAAATCCGTCTAAATCAGCCACGCTCTAAACAAGAAACGCTAAACACGCAAGCAAGTTGTCACAACTGTTCTATCGTCGTTTGTTAATCCGCATTACTCACAAATGTATATTCACACGGAGTTACAGGCTGCATTGGTCAGATGGTAATGGCACACGTCGTCTCACGCGAGAACCAGCGTGTACGAGGAAACAAATCGATGAATAGGCAGAATAAGCATCAACATGCAAGTTCATTCAGCCAGGATGCGCCTTGCCCTGTCATGCTTTGCTTATTAGGCAATTTCCGGCTCCTGGTGTCGGGAGACTTGGTTCCGACCCGTGCCGGTGGGAAAAGCGAAGTGCTCTTGTCGCTGCTGGCATTCCATTCAGGTCGCCGCATGCCGCGCGAGCAACTCCTCCAATCACTCTGGCCTGAGAGCGGGATGGCCCTCGCGCGCAACTCGCTTCACAATTTAGTCCATCACGTCAATCGGCTACTCGGTATGGCGTTGTGTGGTGCTGCGTGCGTCCTACAAGAGGACGGCTATTACCGGCTCAATCTTGCAGCCGGAATTGGCGTCGATGTGATCAATTTCGATCGCTTCGTAGAAGACGGCGACCAGCAACTCCATTTCGGTAATGCAGAGGTGGCCATGCGCTCCTATGACCTAGCAGCGCAGCTGTATCGTGGCGATATGCAAGTCGCAGCGGATGTACAGGCCGTGATGGAGCGTGAGCGGCTGCGAGCGCGCTATTTGACGCTGCTGGCGCAGCTTGCCGAGTACAACTATCAGCAAGGTGCCTATAGTGTGGTGCTGGCGTACCTTTGGCGACTGCTGGAGCACGATGCATATCGCGAAGATGCCCACCGCCTGGTAATGCGCTGCTACGTGCGGCGTGGCGAACGGGCTGCGGCGCTGCACCATTATCAAATCTGCATGGATGTGTTGCGTACTGAGTTCGACGCCGTGCCCGAAACTGCCACGCTGATCTTGTTTGAGCAGATCCGTCTCACGCCTGACCAGATTTGAGCAAAAATTAAGCACAAGTTAAGTTCGCTTTCGAGTCCAATCTAACGCTGTATTGAGAGCCGCACATTAAGCTAAAGGTATATGAACCATTTATCGAATTCGAGCGAAGGTTAGGATGTTGGATCAGTATTTCAGTTACTGGTTAAGTCAGCAAACCTTCTCGCGAGGGCATCTCATGCCACAGGTTGCAGATAACAATACCCTGTCGGATCGCCACTACATCACCCTCATCTTGCGGCTGACATTGGATCGGGCAGGAGATCTGGTTCAGGGCGATCTCGTTGATACAACCAACCAGCTTCCGAAGCACTTTATTGGTGCAACAGGCTTGCACAAGGTTGTGGAAGCTTGGCTCCGGCAACAGCATTCTGAGGCCAGACAGGAGCCATGATCGCGCCAGAATAGTATTGTGAGTGTTAACTAATCCGGATTAGTAAGGAGGTGCCTAGCGACCTGAGTGCGTAAAACGAAGCGAAGCTGCTATACGTCGTGCATTGGTCGCTCCCTGCGAACTGACATTCTCGCGTTTCGGCTTGGTTCAGGCCACTTTTCCGGTGTGCCCGCGCCATGAAGGCGTTTTTCCGTATCAACGAGGAGCAAGCACAATGAACAATCGATGGAGATCTCGCACGGTCATCATGCTGGTTATCACGGTGTTGGCTGTGGCTGCCTGTGGTCCCGCAGCTCAGCCCGATACGTCGCAACCTACAGCGGCCCCGGCTGCGGGAAGCCAGGCCACCACCGCCCCGGCCGCAGGGACAGAAGCCACCGCTGCTCCGGCCGCTGGCGGCGAAGCCACTGCCGCTCCGGTCGCAAGTACATCAGGCGAAATTGCCGCGCCAACAACGTTCGTCGAGCCGCCATTTCTGGCCGAGCGCGTGAAGGCCGGCAAGCTGCCGCCGATCGAGCAGCGACTTCCGAAACCGCCCTTCGTTGTTGGCCCTGGCGTTCTGCTCCAGGAAGAGTACATGAAATGGGAGAATGGGGAGTATGGCGGCGACATCAACCTTGCCTGGCAAGACGCGAACGGCTATGTGAATATCGCTGGTGGTTCGACTATCCTGCGCTCGCCAAGCCAGACCACGGCGGCTTCCCGCCCTAATGTCGTCAGCGAGTTTTCGCATTCAGATGACTACACTAAGTACCAGTTCAAGATTCGACCTGGGCTCAAGTGGTCCGATGGCGAGCCAGTAACCACGGAAGATATCCGCTTTACCTTCGAAGATCTGTATCTGAATCCTGATGTCCAGCGACCATGGCCGTCGGAGCTTTACACCCAAGGGAATGCTCAGCTCGGGCCGGCCAAGCTGAACGTTGTCGATGAGCTCACGTTTGAACTGACATTTAGCCAGCCGTACGGCTTTTTCATCGCTGCCTTGAACTCCTGGATTCCTAACTACGATTTCCTCATTAAGCCGGCTCATTACCTGAAGCAGTTCCATACGAAGTATGCCAAGGAGGCGGATTTAGCCGCCGCGCTGCAGAAGAACAACGAAACTGATTGGGTAGCCCTGCTGGCCAAAATGGACGTGCCGCACTGGAATACCGGCGAAGACCGCGCCCTGGGTATGCCAACGCTGAACGCCTTTATTCTGACCGAGGCGAGCGAGACCCGCCGCGTGTTCGAGCGCAATCCCTATTACTGGCATGTGGATTCGGCCGGCAAGCAGCTACCATATGCGGATCGAATCGTCACTACCATCGTGGTGGATGAGAACGCGGTGGGCAATGCCATTCTCGCCGGCCAGGTAACGATCGCCGCCGGGAATCAAGTCGCCCTCAACAAGATGCCGGTCTACGCACAGAACGCCGAGCAGGCGAAGCAACGCTCGTTTCTCACGGGCTCGTTCAACTGGCCGGTTCTGCTGTTCCTGAACCGCGACTTCCAGTATGAGGATCAGAACAGCGCCTGGCAGAAGCTCATGTCCGACCCCGAACAGCGCTTCGGTAAGGCCATTGCTGCCGCGATCAACCCCGCGGACATCAACAAATCCATCTACTTCGACTTATTCGGCAAGCCGGTCATGTATGAGGGCGCGTACGACCCCAACAAGGCCAATCAATTGTTGGATCAGGCCGGGATGGACAAACGCGACAGCAAAGAGCACCGCCTTGGACCCGATGGCAAGGAATTTATCTTCCGCATCACCAATCACAATGCCGCGCCCGACTGGACGCCGGTCGTTGAGCTCCTCAAACAGCAACTCGAAGCGGTCGGCATCCGCGTCGACATTGAGAATGTCGCTGGGACGCTCTTCGACCAACGCAAGACGTCAAATGACATCATGGCGGCGGTCCACTGGAACGACGGCTCCGCATGGGCCACTGGTATCTCGGAAGACTACCTGCCGAACCACAAAGGCCCGTGGTCGCCCATGACCTGGCAATACTTCACTACGAACGGCAAACAAGGTCGCAAGCCCCCCGCCGACATGGAGGAGTTCTATAAGCTGCATACAGAGCGGAAGAAGTATCCGCCCGAGTCGCCCGAAGGTCAGAAAGTGTTCCAGCAGCTGATGCAGTGGATGCAAGACCACTACGTCATGATCCCCACGGCTGGTGCGCGAACCACGCCGAATATCGTGGACATTCGATTGCGCAATCTCCCGAACGAAGGCGCTCCATTCGATCTCGACACGATTATCGGCACTGAAGGCTTCTGGTTCGCGCAACAGTAATTGGCAATAACAGGACTTACGCGGTCGCGCTTTCAAATGCCGATTTGCCTGCGGCAGCATGGTACTTCCATTTCATCTGTTGTTCGTTTTTTCGCTCTACGAGCGAAAAAACGAACAACAGATGAAATGGAAGTACCGCTGTGAATGACCACATCTGGGCACCGCGTAAGTCCTGGCAATAACGGGCCTCCTTGGGTGGCCGATGTACTCGGCCACCTAGGATCACATTTCGGGAGGACACCATGGGCCACTTCATTCTGCGGCGACTGCTGATGCTTGTACCGTTTTTGTTCCTGGTGTCGGCGCTCGCTTTTATCGTCATCCAATTACCCCCTGGCAGCTTTATCGACACCTATCGGCGGAATCTTGAAGCCCAGGGGGGAACTGTCAACGAGGCCCAACTCAAGGCGCTTGAAGTTCGCTATGGCTTGGATAAGCCGGTGATCGTGCAATATGCCATCTGGACTGGGAACATTCTCTCCCGCGGTGATTTCGGCAATTCATTCCGCTACCAACGGCCGGTCGCGGATATCCTGTGGGAGCGCGTGCCCCGGACGGTCGGCATATCGCTGCTCGCGATCGTCTTCACATGGATCATTGCGATTCCGCTGGGCATTATCTCTGCCATCAAACAGTATTCGATTTGGGATTATGTCCTGACGTTCCTCAGTTTTATCGGACTTTCCGTGCCAGCCTTCCTGTTAGCCATTGTGCTCATGTATGTTGTCTTCACACAGACGGGGTGGCTCGTTACCGGGTTGTACTCACCGCAGTTCCAAAATGCGCCGATGTCCGTGGCGAAGTTTGTGGACTTATTGAAGAATATCTGGCTGCCACTGCTTGTCCTGGCTGTCACTGGCGCTGCCGGAACCATTCGCGTGCTGCGAGCCACCCTGCTGGATGAACTCCAAAAGCCCTATGTCACCACTGCGCGGGCAAAAGGGCTGCCAGAGTGGCGGGTCATCCTCAAATATCCAGTGCGGCTGGCGATCAATCCCATGATCAGCACGATCGGCTGGCTGCTGCCTGCGGTGGTCGGCGGCGAGCTGGTCGTCTCGAAGGTGCTGAACCTCCCGACCGTGGGACCGATTATTCTGGAGGCGACCTTAGCGCAAGATATGTTCCTGGCCGGTGCGTTCGTGCTGATACTCAGCGCACTCACGCTGATTGGTACATTGATTTCCGATATTTGTCTGGCATGGCTTGATCCCCGCATCCGCTATTGATGCGTAGCGCACGCACAATGAGGTGAAACTATGGCAACAGCAGATCGCCCACAAATGCCGAAAGGCACAGATCGGATGCAGCCCACGATGGTCGGTGAGTCTTACACAGAGCGTCGATCTCAGGAATTGCTGAAGCACTATCGCGGTACGCGAGCACGCCGCCAAAAGAAAGCCGAGCAGCTGGCTGAGGCATCTCAGTATCAATTGATGCTGGCGCAGTTCAAAAAACACCGCATCGCAACGGTGAGTCTGTACCTGCTTGTGATCCTTTATCTCATGGCGATTTTTGCTTCCTTTGTCGTGCCCTATGACACGCTGCAGCGGTTTGATCAGTTCGGCTATGCGAAGCCGTCGCAGGTTCACATCGTCGACGCGAATGGTAACGTCCAGTTGCCTTTCATCTATGGCCGAACCAGCAAGCTCGACAAAAAGACCTTTAAGTATACGTTCGAGGAAGATACATCGAAGCGATACCCGGTTCGCTTATTTGTAACGGGCAAGCCATACCACTTATTAGGTGTCATCCCAATGAGTCGACACTTGTTCGGAGTGGAGGGCGACGAGCCGTTCTTCCTGCTCGGCGCCGACAAGCTTGGGCGCGATTTGTTTTCGCGGATTATCTACGCCTCGCGTGTATCGCTCTTCATTGGGTTTGCCGGTGTCATCATCAGTTTCGTTCTCGGAATCATCTTGGGCGGTATTTCAGGCTATTTTGGCGGTGTGGTAGACACGGTCATTCAGCGCATCATTGAGTTCATCATGAGTATCCCCCAGATACCTGTGTGGATGGCACTATCGGCCGCCATCCCAAAGGAATGGTCGGGGATACAGAAGTTCTTCGCCATCACCCTGGTGTTATCATTCGTGGGCTGGACTGGTCTCGCGCGCGTGGTTCGGGGGAAACTTATCTCGCTGCGCGAGGAAGACTATGTCATTGCCGCGCGAATCTCGTCGGCGAAACCGATGCAGATTATCTTCCGCCATCTGTTGCCAGGGGTAACAAGCTACCTGGTGGTGTCGATCACGCTGGCGATTCCGGGCATGATCCTGGGTGAGACCACGTTGAGCTTTCTTGGCCTTGGTATTACGGCTCCTGACGTGAGTTGGGGATCGTTGCTGCAAGATGCGCAAGACATCAATGCCATAGCGAACTACCCGTGGCTTCTCGCGCCGGTTTTCTTCGTGATGCTGGCGGTGGTTCTGTTCAACTTCATCGGCGATGGGCTGCGTGATGCTGCCGATCCGTACTCGCGATAATGTTCTCGTACCGAAAGGCAGGACGACGATGCATCTGTTCTTCAAGCCGCGCCCCGGTGTCATTGGAGACTGCATTCCGCATTACCACGATGGCCGGTACCATGTGTTCTATCTTCGCGACTATCGCGATCGGGATTCTTATGGGCTTGGGAGTGCCTGGCACCACATCTCTACCGATGATTTCGTGCATTTCGAGGATCATGGTGAGGCATTAGCACAGGGGCGTATCGACGAGCAAGACCACACCGTAGCCACCGGATGTGTGTATACCGACGATCACGGCAAACACCATATCTTCTATACAGGCATCAACCCATACTTGCGTACTGACGCGCTGCATGAGCAAGGGCTCATGCATGCCACGAGCGATGACCTTGTTACGTGGATCAAGCACCCTGATGAAATTGGCTATGCCGACGAGGCGATCTACGAGCGGCATGACTGGCGCGACCCGTTCGTCTTCAAGCACCCACAGACTGGCCGCTATCAGATGATTCTTGCCGCCCGGGTGAATCATGGCCCCGTGTTCAGGCGGGGTTGTACGGGCTTGCTGACAAGCGACGATCTGACGCATTGGACGGTGGAAAAACCCTTCTATACTCCTGCTCGCTACCATGGGCATGAGTGCCCCGATTGGTTCCAGATGGGTGATTGGTATTATTTGGTCTTCTCCGAGTACACGACGCACACAACGACGCGCTACGTGATGAGCCGGTCACCGGATGGACCCTGGATCGCTCCCGCAGACAATCAATTCGACAACCGTGCCTTCTACGCGGCGAAGAGTGCCTCCGATGGCTCACGCCGGTTCTTATTTGGTTGGAATCCGACCAAGCTTGGCAACGTCGACAGTGGCGAATGGCAGTGGGGCGGAAGCCTCACGGTGCATGAAATCATCCAGAACGACGACGGGACGCTCGCGGTGCGCATGCCGCCTGAGGTAGCCGAAGCATTCGGCGCTGCACAGCCGCTTGGCCTGGAGCGCCTCGAATCGAGCTGGACGTATGGTGACATGACCTACCGGGCCGAGTCGCTCTACAGTTTTAGCACGGCCCTAAGCGGGCGAATGCCAGAGTCCTATCTTCTGCAAGGCCAACTCCGCTTTGAACAGGATGCCGGCGCCGCTGGAGTGCTGTTGCGAATGGACGAAGCTGGGGATACGGGCTATTTTCTCAGGTTCAATCTCCCAGGGCAGCGTCTTGAGTTCGGCAAAATTGGAGGTTACCGAGACTGGTACGTCGACCATATGCCCGAATTGGATCGGCCGCTACAGATCCGTGCAGGCGAGCCGCTTCGCTTTCGGATCATTATCGACAAGACCGCCGTTGTTGCCTATGTGAACGATCGGGTCGCGCTGAGCGCGCGGATGTACGCAAATCCATTCGGGCGGTGTGGAGTTTTCGCCGATGGAACCAACGTTGTGGTTCATGGGATTGAGATGCTCCCGATGCGTTCCTGATTGCAGCAGGATTTGTGACCGACAAACAGGCGCGGGTTCCGCTGCCGGAAGGATACATTCATGCGTTTGATAGCCATCAGTGTGTTTACAATGATCCTGCTGATAAGTTGTACGGCTGTGCCCGCCTCAGATGCCGGGCCGACGAGTTTTGCGAGTCCGTCTACGACAAAGGGGACAGGCGAAATGGAACGTCCGACCAACGCGCAACCAGCTGCTGACGCCGCGACCGAAACGCGTATGAACCCGACGGTTGCTGTGCCGGTCGCGACCGACACTCGTGCGACCGCCGCACCGCAGCCCACCCCAACGCGCTATTCCGAGTTGTACCGTCCGCAATACCATTTCTCAGCGCGGAATGGCTGGCTCGGTGATCCGGACGGCATGATCCGCTATAAGGACATCTACCATGTGTTCTGGTGGGGCCATGCCGAATCGCCCGACCTGGTTCACTGGAGCCAGCGCCCTGACCCAATGGTGGGGGACGATGGATCGTTTGTCTACTATTCCGGATCGGTCGTCGTCGACGATCACAACACGAGTGGGTTTGGCGATGGCGATCAGCCGCCCATGGTCGCCATCTACACGATGCATAATAAGGCCAGCGGGCACGAGACCCAGGGCCTGTCGATAAGCCTGGACTCCACCAGTTTTCACTTTTACGATAAGAATCCGGTGCTGGAGGCGGAACAGGATGCATTTCGCGATCCCCAAGTGTTCTGGTACAAGCCAACGGGCCAATGGATTATGGTTATCACGGTGCCCGAAGCGCGTCAGGTACGCTTCTACGCCTCGCACGACCTGAAACACTGGGATTATCTGAGCGAGTTTGGCCCACTAGGGGCGCAATCCCAAGTGTGGGAAGTCCCCGATCTCTTTCCACTCCCAGTGGATGGCGATCCCACCAATATTAAATGGGTTCTCCTCTGCGGGATGGGTCCGAACCGGGAGCAGTACTTTATTGGGGACTTTGATGGCCGATCGTTTACGCTGGATGCCGCAGCGAACAGTTATCTGCTCACGGGAATTAGCCAGCCCGGAATGGTCTTCGCCGATTTTGAGCAGGGCTTGCCGACAGGATGGCAGGTCGCAGGCACCATAAGCGCGATTGGAGTAGACAGAGATCTGGCACGCGCGCGCCCTACAGGACACATTGGTGCCGAGGTGCTCAGCACCGCCGGCATCAACCCTCGGCCGGATGCAGGCGGTGCCATGAAGGTCAGCTCGCCACCATTCGTGATTGAGCATACCGCGATTAACTTCCTTATCGCCGGCGGCGGCGACCCTGCCGCCCAGGTAAACCTGATCATTGGGGACGACGTTGTGCGAACTGCATATGGGAACAACACGACATACATGCATTGGATCAACTGGGATGTTTCTGAGTTCAAGGGAGCTAAAGCGCATCTGGAACTCGTCGACAAGACTGCGGTGGCCGATGGTCGGCCGCTGGCGGTGGATCAGATCATTTTCAGCAACGTGCCGATGGAGAGCGGTCGCGAGCATGCGAACTGGCTCGACTTTGGCCCCGACTACTATGCGGTTCGAACCTATCGAGACTACGACAATGCCGAAAACCGCACAATCACGCTAGGCTGGATGGGCAACTGGGAGTATGCCAATGCGGTTCCAACGTCCTGGGGCAAAGGATCGCTTGCACTTCCGCGGGAGCTTGAACTGCGCTCGTACCCTGGCGGGCTGCGACTGATGCAACGACCTATTCCCGCGTTCGAGCAGTTACGGCAGCACGGAGCGGAGCTGGAGAAATTTGAGCTGAGCGGGCGCCACCCGCTCCAAGAGTTTGTCCCTGCGCGAAATACCTACGAGATCGACGTCACATTTACCCTCACCGATCCGGACGCAACGTTTGGTCTCAGACTCGCACAAGGTGGAGAGCATGACGTGACAGTCGGATATGACGCTCGTACGTCAAGCGTCTTTTTGGATCGAACCCATCCAGAGAATGCCGGCTTCAGTGGGAAGTTCCGTAAGTATGCTACCGCCCCACTCGAACCGCAGGACGGCACTGTCCGACTACATATATTTGTTGATCAATCGTCTGTCGAAGTCTTCGCCAACGACGGTGAACGAACCCTGACGGCATTGATGTTTCCTGATCCAGGTAGCACCGGCATTGAGCTGTTCTCCGAAAATGGGAGCACGGTCGTCAACAATCTCCGAGCGTGGGAACTGCGCTCGATCTGGGATGCCCAGTAACGAAGTGGAGCCGACACTCCATGAAGCTGAAAACGAGTGCGGACAGGACGTGTGCAGCGCCGCCACTCCTGAGAATGATTACACATCGCAACGTGTAAGAAGGAAGTTGCCCTATGAGTACTGGTGAATCGAGCGTGATCGAGGCCAACGCCCAGTCAGAGACGAAGCAGAACCGGCTTGAGATTCAGAACATCAGAACCTACTTCTTCCTCGACGAGGGTATCCTGAAAGCTGTCGATGGCGTGAGCATGACGATCGGCGACCGGGAAACGATCGGTGTGATTGGCGAATCAGGTTCCGGTAAGACCCAGTTTGCCCGGTCGCTTATGCGCTTGGTGACGAAGCCCGGCGAAATCGTTGACGGCACCGCTATTCTCCGCCGCAAGGACGGCAGCGTCATCGATATCTTAGCACTGGAACCGGATGATCAGGAGCTGCGCTCGATTCGTGGGAACGACATCGCCATGATCTTCCAGGAACCGATGACCGCCTTCTCGCCGGTTCACACGATCGGCGCTCAGATCAGCGAGATGGTTGCCCTACATACCAAGCTCACGAAGCTCCAAATTCGCGAGCACGTGGTGGAGTTGCTCCGAAAGGTCGGCATTTCAAATCCCAGTCAACGGTTTGACGAGTACCCGCATCAACTGTCTGGCGGCATGCGGCAGCGCGCCATGATTGCTATGGCTTTGAGCTGCAATCCGAAGATCGTTCTGGCAGACGAACCGACCACTGCGCTCGATGTGACCATCCAAGCACAGATCCTTGATTTGCTGCGAGAGCTGCAGCAGTCACAGGATATGGCGGTGATCTATATCACCCACAACCTGGCGGTGGTGGCCGAAACAGTTGATCGCGTGTACGTGATGTATCTTGGGAAAGTCGTGGAAAGCGCGCCGACCAAGCGCTTGTTCGCGAATCCCCTGATGCCCTATACTCGACAACTGCTGCGCTCGATCCCCCGCCCTGGCGTGCAGGTTGACCGACTTGAGGTGATCAAGGGCACGGTTCCCACCCCGATTGACCCCCCGTGGCACTGCCCGTTTTTCAGCCGCTGTCCGGACGCGATGCCCGGGAAATGTGATCAGGCGATGCCAGCATTGGTCGAGTATGAGCCAGGGCATTTTGCCCGCTGCTACCTTCACAGTGATGCAACGGAGGCAGAAGATGAATGGACACGAATCTAAACCGGCTGACGACGGGCGCATTCTCGAGGTCCGCGGCCTCACAAAGCACTTCCCGATCACGGCCGGCTTCCTCCGGCGTGTCGTCGGCCACGTTCGGGCCGTGGACGACGTGAATCTCTATGTGAAGGCGGGCGAAACGCTCTCGCTGGTAGGAGAATCCGGTTCTGGCAAGACGACGCTCGGACGAATGATCGTGCGTGCCATTGAACCGACGAGCGGTGAGATCATCTTGAAGCTGGACGATTCTACACGGGTCGATCTCGCAAAACTCCAGGGCGAAGAGCTACGCGCGGTCAGGCGGCACTTTCATATGATCTTTCAGGATCCCAGCGCGTCGCTGAATCCGCGGATGCGCGTGCGAGATATCGTGATGGAGCCACTGCTCTATAACAACATCGCCAAAGGTGATGACGCATTGGAACTCGTTCGCGAAACGCTCAAGCTTGTCGGCCTCCAAGAGCAGCACCTGAACCGCTACCCGCACGCCTTTAGCGGCGGCCAGCGGCAACGGATCGGCATCGCGCGGTCGCTGGTATGCCATCCAGAACTCATCGTCTGTGATGAGTCGGTCTCGGCACTGGACGTATCCATTCAAGCACAGATTCTTAACTTGCTGAAGGATCTGCAGAAGGGCATTGGTGGTGTGGGCCTATCCTACCTCTTCATTGCGCACGATCTGGCCGTGGTGGAGCATATTTCGGATCGGGTCGCGGTGATGTACGTGGGTAAAGTCGTCGAGGTTGCCGAGACAAAAGCATTGTTTACCAAGCCGCTCATGCCGTACACGGAAGCGCTGCTCTCGTCGGTACCCATTCCCGATCCCGAGCGTAAAGCAGGCCGGATTATCCTGAAAGGCGAAGTGCCAAACCCGGCGAACCCACCAAGCGGGTGCTACTTCCACCCGCGCTGTCCCTATGCCACTGAGCGGTGCGCACAAGAAGCACCGCCATTGCGGGAAATTGTCCCGGGGCGCTTTGCGGCCTGCCATTATGCCGAGACGCTGGATCTTAAGGGTATGTTGAGATTACATCCGCCGGAAACCGCAGCGGCACCGGTGTAGTCTAGTCCTATCAGAGCATGAGAGGGTGAAGCTAGGTGTGAGTCTGGTCGGCACTGATCCCGGCGGCATCGACAACACGCGTAACCGCGACCGGCCGGGACATATGGTGTTGCTCCGCCACGACGTGTTGATTGTGGAAAGCATCACCAACCTGGATCTTCTCTTGGGTCGAGAAATGTTGTTCGTTTGCCTGCCGCTGGCGCTGCGGGGCGCGTCCGGCTCGCCTGTAGGATTTGCCTTGGAATGGTATCCTATCAAGTTGACCGCTCACATTCGCCCTTATACCTTTGGTGGGCGTCTGATTCCTGATCTGCTGGGCAAACAGGGTCTTCCAGAAGGAGTTGTCGCCGAGACCTGGGAGGTGAGCGACTATCAGGACACAACCGGCACAGTTATCAACGGTCATCATGCAGGCCGCACCCTGCATGACCTGGTTGTGAATTTCCCAGATGAACTGATTGGCCAAGGATGGCACGGGCCGCATTTTCCGCTGCTGCTAAAGTTTCTGGATGCGTCGCACATGCTACCAGTTCATTTGCATGCCGACGATGAGACCGCCCGGCGTGTCTATGCCGAACCAAATGGGAAAACCGAAGCTTGGCATGTGTTATGGGCTCAGCCCGGCGCGACGATCTTGGCCGGCGTAGAGCCAGGTGTTTCACGAGCGGAAGTCTTCCGAGCCTTCAAGAATCAAGCGTACGACGCAGTGATGCCGCG
This sequence comes from Kouleothrix aurantiaca, assembly GCA_001399705.1. Lineage (GTDB taxonomy): Bacteria > Chloroflexota > Chloroflexia > Chloroflexales > Roseiflexaceae > Kouleothrix > Kouleothrix aurantiaca. The sequence continues at coordinate 5,033 of LJCR01000008.1, read as the reverse complement.
CTACTCGATTCAATCGGGCGACACCGTCTATGTGCCAGGTGGGGTGATCCATAGCTTTGGGCCTGGTACGCTCATCTTCGAGGTGCAACAGACATCAAACCTGGGTCAGAGCGTGATGCCAAATGATGGGAATGGCAATGCATTGCCCGTGGAGGTCTGGGAGGCCAATATCAACGCAGCCCTGGATGAGCTACGTATCGACTATCAACCGTGTCCCACCGCTGGCCTTTTCCGTGAGCATGGGGTGAACCGATATACCGTGTGCTGTGCCGGCCCACACTTTGCGTTGGAGCGCTGGTCGCTCACAGAGCCGCACGTTGAGCCGTCCCATCCACAGCGCTTCCTCACGCTATCCAACCTGGGTGACACGATCCGCATCTGTTATGGCGACCACGAGGAATTAGTGGCGCGCGGTGAGTCGTGTATCCTTCCTGCTGCGATTGCCGAGGCCCGAATCGTTCCAGCCGGAACAGCCGATCTGATTGTCTGCTACGTGCCAGACCTTCAACGTGATGTAGTCGAGCCGCTGCGCAGGGCTGGTCATTCAGATGCAGCTATTCGATCACTGGGTGAGATTCCGGCGGAGGCGCTGACAGCTCGGAGGATCGAGGCTTGAGGCTGCTGTCATCGAGGCGGGTTAGCATCTGCTCGGCTCTATGACCTCGTCATGCTCTGCTCCCCGATATTCCCCTGATCGAAATGTTGGAAGCGACCGAGTGTTGCATAGAGCTTCACACGTATTCCGGTAGCTCTGTCCGAGCACGCTTGTCCTTATACAGTCCAACAGGAGTATGAAAGGACTGCCAGTGAAACTTACCTATACCGATCTGGTTCGACGGTTGGTCGACCTCGAGCGCCTCGCTGAGCCGCCGGCCTCTGGCGAACAGGGTGGGTGTTGTTCGAGCTACGACCGTCGCTCACGCTACAACTCGGAAACCGGGAAGTATGAAGAGTGGGATGCCAATGACGATGGTTCGGGCTTCATCCGCATGGAAGGCGACTGGATGGTTGTCTTTGAGCGCGAGGGCCCAGGCGTGATCTGGCGGATCTGGTCGGCACTGCCGGGCGATGGACATGTCCAGATTTTCATTGACGATGCCCCGGAGCCAGTGGTCGACATGCCATTCCGCGGCTTGTTTGAGCGGTTCAATGATGAGATGCCCCCGCTCAACTTTCCTTCGCTTACGCCGACTCTCTCACGCGGACGCAATCGGTACATTCCCATTCCGTATAACCGCTCGTGCAAGGTGCGCCTGGCTCCGGAGTGGGGCGCCTATTATCACTTTACCTATACAACGTTTCCTCCAGACACACAGCTGCCCGTCTTCACCGGCATCTTCGATCGTGATACCTGCATTGCACTCGCCGTTGCCGACCGAACCCTGGCGCAGCGTGGGTGGAAGCTGCCACGCAGTACCGACGACATGATCGAGCGCATCACAGTGACTGTGCCGCCTGGCACAACGCTGCCCATCTGCACGCTGCTTGGCAACCGCGCTATCACAGGGATGCACGTAGTGCCGCACGATTTGCCTGCACCGCCGGAGGAACAGCGGGTGCTGCGCGAGCTTGCGCTGAGCATCACCTGGGACGATGATGCGGTGCCAAGCGTGTGGGCACCGTTGGGCGATTTCTTTGGCACAGCGCCAGGCGTGAACTACTACCGCTCTTTGCCGCTCGGGATGACTGATGGTGGCTTCTACAGCCACTGGTTCATGCCGTTCGCCACGCGCGCGCAGATGACAATCATGAACGACGGCGAGACGGCGCGCACGCTCACATTCCAGATTTGCCATAAGCCTTTGGCGCAGTCAGCCGATCAGCTGCTACGCTTCCACGCCAAATGGCACCGCGATGCGTTTCTTGAACGCGCACAGGAAGAGGGCCGTGACATCGACTGGCCACTGCTGCTGGTAGAGGGACAGGGACGCTTCTGTGGGGTGCATCTGCACATCTGGAATCGGTGGGCGCCACCCACGGAGGAGGCCGACACGTGGTGGTACGGGCGCTGGAACGAGAAATCGATCGACTGGTGGTGGGGCGAGGGAGACGAGAAGTTCTTTGTTGATGGCGAGAAGTTCCCCTCCACCTTCGGCACCGGCTCAGAGGACTACGTCGGATACGCGTGGGCGGCCGAGCCGCCGTTCCCCACGTTTGATAGCGCCTACGCGTCCCAGCCAATGGTCGCGCTCGACGGGAACGGGCATACCTCGGTCAGCCGCTTTCACATTTGTGATGACGTCCCATTTCACTCGAAGTTTGAGGGATACATTGAGAAGTACAAGGGCAATCGGTGGGGCGATGGCAATGTGTGCTTCTACGCCGTCGTTACCTACTGGTATCAGCGACCGGGTGAGAGTGACCCCTACGGGAGCGTACCCCTCGCCGAGCGTGTGGGGTACGAGGTTGAGCCCAGCGGCACGAGGTGAGACGAGAACGGCAACACTTGGGTGCAGAGAGGAGCAGAGAGCATTATGGAAACTATCACGGAGACAAACGTGCCGCAGCCTGCTGCGGCTGATCCACACCGGCCACGCTATCACTTCCTGCCGCCGGCAAACTGGCTGAACGATCCAAACGGGCTAATCCAGTGGAATGGCGAGTATCACATGTTCTACCAGTACAATCCGAACGGCCCGTTTCACAGCACCATCCACTGGGGCCATGCCGTCAGCACAGACCTGGTGCACTGGAGGCATCTGTCGATTGCGCTCACACCCGAGGCCGGCACGGCCGACGAGGATGGCTGCTGGTCGGGCGTGGCAGTTGACGACAACGGCATACCGACACTGATCTACAGTGGGAACCGCGATGGCGAGCAGCGGGCATGTCTGGCGACCAGCACGGATGGTCTGGTGACCTGGCAGAAATATGGTGACAACCCAATCATTCCAGTGCCGCCGCCGGATCTCGATCTGGTACAGTACCGCGACCATACGGTGTGGCGCGAGGACGACGCGTGGTATCAACTCATGGGCGCAGGCCTCGAAGGGCAGGGCGGGACGGTTTTACTTTACCGCTCGACGGATCTACGTCATTGGGAGTATCTGCACCCCCTGCTCGTGGGCGATGCGCATCGCTACACGCCGATCTGGCTCGGCCCAATGTGGGAATGCCCAGACTTCTACAGCCTGGGTGGCCGACAGATATTGACGATTGCCGTGTGGGATCATCAGCCGCAGTATAGTGCAGCGATGGTCGGCGACTACCGTGACCACCGCTTCATCCCCGAGATCGAACATAAGCTTGACTATGGCGACAGGCACTTCTACGCGCCGCAGTCGTTCACCGACGCCCAATGCCGCCGGATCATCTTCGGCTGGATCCACGAAGGACGCGGCGCCGAGGCACAGCTCGCAGCCGGCTGGTCGGGGGTGATGTCGCTGCCGCGGGTGCTCTCTGTTGGGTCGAATGGACCTGTCTGTATGCAGCCGGTGCCGGAGTTGGCGGCACTGCGTGCTGAGCATACGCATACGGCAGCGATAGATATGCCGTCCGGTCAAGTGGTCGTTCTTCCGGATGTCAGCGGCGACACGCTGGAACTGATTGTCGAACTAGTCCCCGCGCGCGAGGGACTGTGCGGCATCATGGTGCGGCGCTCTCCCGATGGATCGGAGCACACGCAGATCACCTACGACGCCGCCCTGCGCCAACTGGTCGTCGATCGCTCGCACGCGAGTCTCGACTCGACGACAGATCACACCATGCATGTCGCACCGCTGATCCTTGAGCCGGATGAGCCGCTGCGACTGCATATATTCCTCGACCGGTCGGTGCTCGAAGTATTTGCCAATGACCGTATCAGCATTACCAGCCGGATCTATCCGACGCGTGCGGACAGCACATGCGTGGCGCTCCTGGCCGAGCGGGGGGAAGCTCAGTTAGTTGGCCTTGATACATGGCAGCTGCAAATGAGCTGAATCTCTGGAGTGGAGCTAACCACCTGCTCCTACACGACCGGGCAGCGACCCTCCACAAGCACCATCGTAACCTGTGGTAAGCAAGGAATTCGGATGATGACAAGCACAACCCAGGACACCACCGCGTATGGAAGTGTCGAGGCCGGCGCCACCAAATGGGTGTGTGCGGTCGGCAGTGAGCCGGACGACCTCCAGGCTGAGACGCGTTTTCCCACCACGCCAACTGAGACGCTGGCGCGTGCCATCGCGTTCTTTCAGGATCATCAGCACCTGGGTCAACTGGCGGCCATCGGCGTGGGGTCGTTTGGGCCAGTCGACCTCAACCCCGGATCCGCGACCGATGAGTACATTACGTCCACCCCGAAACCCGGCTGGGCGAACACCGATGTTGCCGGCCCGCTACGCCAAGCGCTCGGAGTTCCCGTTCGCATCGACACCGACGTGAACGCAGCGGCGTTGGGTGAGTATCGCTGGGGCGCCTCGCAAGGGTGCACAATCTCCATCTACATCACCGTTGGCACAGCACAGGTATCGGCGGTGGGGGCGTCGCGTATGAGCGGCGCCTCCATGGGCTCATTCATCCCGAGATAGGGCACACGCGTATCCCGCACGACAGGCAGCGCGATCCCTTCCGGGGCAACTGTCCCTACCACGGCGATTGCCTGGAAGGATTGGCGTCTGAACCGGCGCTCGCTCAGCGTTGGGGCCAGCCGGCGGAGACGCTCGGAGCCGAATAAGTCGCCGGGATACACTTTTTCCCAATCAGAACCCCAAAAGGGCAATTGGCATTTCGCATGAGAACGCGATCGTTCTTTTACTCACAAAAACAAATCGATCGTTAAAGGAGTGATTCAACAGGCAGGCACATGTTGGAATGTGAGGACAGTGAAGGCGCGACTACTCGGGCGAAACCGCCCTCGTGAGCGATACCGCACATTATGGGACACGAGCGCGGTGCGATGTCTGCCTGGTACTCTGTGATGCCAACGAGAGCGGTGGGCTGCACACTGGTGCCAAGCATGACCGAGGCGCGGTCGCTGCCGATTATCGATGCGCCGACATCGGAGGCATGCAATGCAGTCCTGGGCTGCGCGCTGCCTTTCATCGGCATCC
>LJCR01000799.1 GCA_001399705.1 Kouleothrix aurantiaca | reverse complement strand
GGCGAGCGCAGCGTCGGGCTGCTCGTGACGGCCGCGAGAGACCAGGATTGCTCGCTGCCCGACGTCGTGCGCGCGGTCCACGCCACGGCCTTGTGGCAGCAGTCCACGGTCCGCGCGCCATCGCTCAAGCCGGCCGCGCAGCGCGGCATCGGACAGCTCGGGGCCGCGCTCGACTGGCTGGCCGCGCAGGCCGAGCGGCTGGACATCGAGAACCTGATCGCGCGCCTGATCGAACGCCTTGATTTCGCCGGCTATCTCGCGAAAGAGTATGGTCGCGAGGCCGGCGCCGATCGGCTGGCCAACGTGCAGGAACTGGTCAACGTCGCGCACGGCTTCATCCACCTTCCCCAGCACGAGCAACTCGCCGCGTTCCTGGAGGAAGTCGCGCTGATGACCGACGCCGATGTGGTGCGCGACGACACGAACGCCTGCACGTGCATCACGCTGCACCGCGCCAAGGGGCTGGAGTACCCGATCGTCTTTTTACCCGGGCTGGAGGAGAAAACGCTGCCGCACGTGCGCTCGATGCCGGACGAGGCGGCGGTCGAGGAGGAGCGACGGCTGTTCTATGTCGGCGCCTCGCGCGCCATGCAGCGGCTCTACCTCATCCACGCTAGGAGGCGCACCATTTTTGGCGAAACTGAAACCCGCTCGCCATCGCGATTTCTCGCCGATGTGCCCGAGCGGCACCTGGACTGGGCTGACTGACGCCCAGCACCCCACGCAGGAGGATGCCTGAAACAACCACCTCGTTCCATATCGGCGATCGCGTACGTATCGCCGACACAAACCCGGCCTGGGACGGCTGGACCGGCACGGTCAGTCCTTCGAGCGCGGAGCAGCGCGCCGGCGACCCGGCGACGTTGAACGAGCACGGCAGGCTGCTTGTGGCCCTCGACAGCGGCGGTACGCAGCAGGTTCTCCCTCAAGGGCTCATACCGCTCACTTACGATTACGCGATCATCAGCGGCGGCTGGAGCCTGGAGCAGCGCCGCCACATCGCGGAGGCCATGGCCGCGTCCGGGCTGGATACAGCCTGGGGCGCGCTCTATTTCTGGAAGTTCCGGCTGTGGAGCGGTCGCCCGCAGGCGAAGCTCAACACCTGGCAGCGCTTTTGGGGCGCGCCGACGCTGGAGGGACTGCTCGAACGCATCCGCGCCAGGACGATCTACCGCTTCGGCGATCTTCCAGCAGACGCGCGGCAGATCGAGCGCGATGCCCTGGTCGAACGCGGCTGGATTAGGGCCGACGAGCCGCTGTCGGCAACATGCTGGGTCGTCGAGCGGCCAAGCTACATAGCAGTCTGGAGCACGGCCGCGCAGGCTGTCACTCCTGATACGGTGCTTCAGCAGCGGAGCCTGGGGGTCGGCGCGTGGCCAACCGAAGCTGATGCCGTGCCGTCCACGCCGCTCCGCGATCCTCCCGATCTGGCGCCCTGGCACGTACTTGACTGAATGAGCATACGCCACAGACACGCCGCGGGCCGCCCATCAGGGCGGCCCGCGATCATATGGGCAACGCGGGCAGCGCCAGGCGGGCCTGGCTCGACTTTCTACAAGCAACTTGACAAAAGTATCATAACATGATATTATCTTCGTAGTAGATAACACGTATTCTAGGACGACGAGCATGCCTGCATCTCCACCCGCTACCACCTCAGTTAGCCCGGCGACCGTCAAAAGCCGGTTGCTCCGGCAGGCCCGCGCGGCTATCGCGGCCGACTGGTCGTGCGCCGCCATTCCCGGCGACGCGGACCGCAGTATCGAGAGCTGGGCGCTCCTGACGACGCTGGGGATATTCACGCTTCAGCTTTGGGAGCCCGGCCCGGACGCGCCCAGGGACATGCCCAAGCCGCGGATGAGCCTGACGGTCGGGGCCGGCCGTGCAGGGCTTGGCTGCACCATGCTGCACTTCGACTCGTACGAGACGCTCGATGCGGCGCTCAAAGCCGCCGCCGATAAGCTCCGCGAGATTGCCGGCGCTGCGCTTGGGCCGCTGCGCATCTAAAGGTGAGTCTATGCCGTTCACGCCTCCGCCATCCTCACCGATTCCGCTGCTGGACGCCAGCCTGTATGACGCGCTTGGCGACTTGACACCCAAGGCACAGCTCCTCGCCGAGGCGCGGCTCACCATATCGTTCGCGGCCGGAAAGGTCGTGGTCGAGGTCGCCGGGGCGGCGGTCGCGCTGGCCCGGCTTACGTTCACTCCCGAGGAATTTCACGAGGCGCTGCGCACGATCGCGATGACGCAGCGCCACACCGGCGGCCACGTGCTCAGCGCCGCCGACCAGACGTTCTGGCTCGACGAGATGCGTGGAGACGGCGTCCTCGTACGCCTGGCCGCCCTCTGGCCGCCGCGCGCGCACGACGTCGAGCCGCCGCTGACTCTCGTGGCACACGGGTGCTCCGAAGATGGCAGTCTGGCTCTGGTGGTCCACCTCACGCCGGATGCCGCCCGCCAGCTTGTCCACGACGGCGCCCACTTTCTCGCCGACCTCGCCGAGACGGCCGGCCAGATCCAGGCGGCGTCCAGCCTCTCGCTTGCCGGCCTCTTGCCCACCGACAGACGTTGATAGGAGCTACGCCATGACAATCACGATGACCAAACGGGGCGATGAGTACATTGCCGCGCTGACGGAAGAACCCGGCATCTGGCAGGTCGGCTCGACGGAAGTTGAGGCGATTGGCAGGCTGATGCTAGCCTGGTGGCGATGGGGCGGATCGAACTGTTGAGAGAGAACTA
>LJCR01000798.1 GCA_001399705.1 Kouleothrix aurantiaca | reverse complement strand
CTCCCCAATGCCTTGACGCCCCTTCGCCATCTGCTATAATGCGCCTGCCGAGTGACCGCCTACAGCAGGAGCATGCCACGTGATGCGAGTACGTCCCCAATTGCGTAACCTGAGCGTCGTTACGCTAATTTTGATGATCCTGGTGTCAATCGCAATGCAAGGGCGCGCGGCTGATGCATCTCCTATATTTAGTCCAGCCGAGCAAGCAATTGATTTTGTTTGGATACCTCAAACTGGAACTTTTACAGTGGCTCCGAATGGTACATTTACCTTTAATACCACACTTGATAATAATGGGCCGGCAGGTAATTTTGATATAACGGTTACGGTTCCGAACGGATGGGCACAGCCAAGTATCAGCCCAGGGACGCCAGTTGCTATACCTTTGAATGGTTCAGTCGGATTTAGTTTTATATTTACAGTTCCAAATAATGCGGCGACAGGTTCTTATCCGATTACTATCACTGCAGCGCGCCAGGCCACAGGTGCTCGCTCTACTGCTATATTAACAGTTACAGTTACGCCCGCAACAGCGACGCCTACCACAACACAAACACCTACTGCAACAGTCGGCCCATCGCCAACGGCTGGCCCGGTCTGCCCCGAGGCCAATGACCCCGGCAGCGATTTTGGCGGTGCACGGCAGTTGCTGGTCGACGTTGGCGAGCGCCACGGCATCTGCTCGAGCGGCGACGAGGACTGGTTTAAATTCGGCGCGGTTGGCGGCAAGGTCTACACGATCGACGTTCCGCAGATGGATGCTGGCCTTGACCTTTCGCTGGAGTTGTACGACTCAAACGGCACGCGCCTGACATTCAACGACGACTATTTCAACCGCACGCCCGGCCAGCCCAACCCCAAGGACATCAAGCCGCGCATCCAGTCGTGGCGCGCGCCTGCCGATGGCATTTACTACATTCGCGTGCGCGACACGCTGAGCCTGGGTGGCAGCGACACAACCTACACCATTATTGTTCAATCCGAAAGCTACGGCCCAACGCCCGTTACAGTCAATGAGCTATGCCGCGATTTGTATGAAGAAGATGGTCTGCCCGAACAAGCGCGCCTGATTACTTCGAACGAAACGCAGCCCGATCATGTGCTCTGCCCGACCGGCGACGCCGACTGGGTGAAGTTCTTTGGCCTCGCCGGCAAGACCTACTTCATCTACACCGACACGCGCAACAAAGGCGCGGGCGCGCAGCCCGGCACCGAGGCCGGCGCCGACACAGTGATGTACCTCGCCGACCGCGACGGCGTTTCGATCATCGATTTCAACGATGACCTTGGCCGCGACGCCGAATCACAGGCGCTCAACGACGGCACCGCGCCCTCGCTGGATTCGGCGATTCGCTTTGTGCCCTCCGCCGATGGTTTCTACTACGCGCAGGTCAAGAATGTTGGCGATATTGGCAACCAGTTTATTAAGTACAACATAACGCTCAAGCTCTGCCTGCCGGGCCAGGAATGCCGGCGCGATACTGTCGCGCCGAACCAACCAACCTCGTCAATCCCAACGCCGACGAGCGAATTTGGCGTTCCAACTAACACTCCTACCAGCACGCCAACCGCGACGACAACGTCGAACACCAATAACTTCCTGCAAAACTCGCTCAAGCCCGGCCCGCTGGTGAACGGCCCGCTGCGTGGTTTCGCCGATCCATCCTTCAACCAGGTGTGGCAGCGCAGCGACCAGCCAATCGCCGAGCAGCGCGTGGCGCGCAGCTGGATGTGGGGCCCGCGCGGCCTGATGGCGCGCACCGAGGGCTACATCCAGTCGGTCAGTGGTTTGCGCCAGGTGCAATACTTTGACAAGGCGCGCATGGAAGTAAACAACCCGCGCGGCGACCGCAACAGCCAGTGGTTTGTCACAACCGGCCTGCTTGTGGTCGAGCTCATCAGCGGGCGCGCGCAGATTGGCGATAACCAGTTCGTGCAACATAACCCTGCCGATATTCCGATCGCCGGCGACCCGGGCGACGCGAACGCACCGACCTACGCCAGCTTTGGCGGGGTCAGCGCCTTGCAGCCTGGCGATCGCAGCGGCCAGGTTCCGACTGAGGCGATCAATCGCGCCGGGCAGGTGGGCAGCTACGCCGGCCCGCAGCGCCCCGAAACCACGCTGGCGCACTTTGTGCCTGAAAGCGGGCACAACATTCCGCAGGTGTTCTGGGATTACCTGAACGCGAGCGGTCTGGTGCGCGATGGAAACCGCTACCACAACGCCACCCTGTTCGACTGGGTGTTTACCCTTGGCTACCCGATTAGCGAGCCATACTGGGCGCGCATCCAGGTCGGCGGCGTGCCGCACGATGTGCTGGTACAGGCCTTCCAGCGCCGCGTGCTGACCTATTCGCCCGATAACCCGAGCGGCTGGCAGGTCGAAATGGGCAATGTCGGCCGCCACTACTACAGCTGGCGCTACGGCGAAGCTCTGCCCTAAAGCAACGATGTACAAATAACAAGCGCCCGGTGTGCAAACACCGGGCGCTTGTGGCAGTGGGCAAGCGGTGCAAATTACCGCAAGCCGCTATTGACCGAGCTGAAAAGTTGGCTGACTTTACCACCAACCAGTGCCAGAACACCAACCACAACAATAGCTATAAGCACCAAAATCAGCCCGTACTCGACCAATCCCTGCCCTGCTTCCTTCGCGAAAAAGCTGCGGATCATAGCTTGAACCCCCCATGTTGAGAAAAGAAAACACCCCACCCGGCCGGGTGGGGTGTTTTCGTATGGGTAAGAAA
>LJCR01000797.1 GCA_001399705.1 Kouleothrix aurantiaca | reverse complement strand
GTATCTGAACCTGCGCTACGCCGACGGCGACCGCCTGTATGTGCCGATCGACCAGATCGACCGCGTGTCGCGCTATATTGGCGCGGGCGATGCCGCCCCATCGCTGACGCGCCTGGGCACGCAGGATTGGGAGCGCGCCAAGCGCAAGGCGCGCGCCGCCGTGCAGGAGCTGGCGAACGACCTGCTGGAACTCTACGCCAAACGCCAGCTCAGCCAGGGCTTTGCGTTCAGCCCCGACGGCGAGTGGCAGCACGAGCTGGAAGACACCTTCCCCTACGACGAAACGCCCGACCAGCTGCGCGCGATTGCGGATGTCAAGCACGACATGGAGCAGATCCAGCCGATGGATCGCCTGATCTGCGGTGATGTGGGCTTCGGCAAAACCGAAGTCGCGCTGCGCGCCGCCTTCAAGGCCGTGCAGGACGGCAAGCAGGTTGCCGTGCTGGTGCCAACCACCGTACTCGCTCAGCAGCACTACGAAACCTTCAGCCGGCGCATGGCCGCCTTTCCGGTGAAAGTTGATGTGATCTCGCGTTTCCGCTCGCCCAAAGAGCAGGAAGCGATCACCGTCGAACTGGCCAAGGGCGAAATCGACATCCTGATCGGCACGCACCGCCTGCTTTCAGCCGACATTCATTTCAAAGACCTGGGCCTGCTGGTGGTGGACGAGGAACAGCGCTTTGGCGTGCGGCACAAAGAGCGCATCAAGCAGATGCGCGCCAACGTCGACGTGCTGACCATGACAGCCACGCCCATCCCGCGCACGCTGCATATGGCGCTGGCCGGCATCCGCGACCTGAGCGTGATCGACACGCCGCCCGAGGATCGCGTGCCGATCAAGACTTATGTGCTGCCCTACGACCAACAGTTGGTGCGCGAGGCGGTGCTGCGCGAGCTTGATCGCGGCGGGCAAGCCTACTACCTGCACAACCGCGTGCAAAGCATCTACTACACCGCCGACCGCGTGAAGCAGCTGGTGCCCGAGGCCGAGGTTGGCGTGGGCCACGGCCAGCTTGGCGAACACCAGCTCGAACGGGTCATGCTCGATTTCTTCAGCGGCAAAGACGATGTGCTGGTGTGCACGACGATCATCGAGAGCGGGCTGGACGTGCCGAACGCCAACACCATCATCATCGACGACGCAACAACCTACGGCCTGGCGCAGCTCTACCAGATTCGCGGGCGGGTGGGCCGCAGCGCCCAGCGCGCCTACGCCTACCTGTTCTACAAGCCCGACCACCGCATGACGCCCGAGGCTCAGGAGCGCCTGCAGGCCATTCAGGAAGCCACCGAGCTGGGCGCGGGCTTCCGCATTGCCATGCGCGATCTGGAGATTCGCGGCGCGGGCAACCTGCTTGGCGCGGAGCAAAGCGGGCATATCGCCGCCGTCGGCTTCGACCTGTACTCGCGCCTGCTGGAGCAGGCCGTGCGCACCATGAAGGCCAAGCTGATCGAAACGAACTTTCAGCGGCCAAACACGGCGAAGCAGAATGAAGACCAGGAGACAGCAGACACGCGACAGGATGGGGCGAAGAACGACGCCAGCGCCCCGGCGCCCGCGCAGCGCGCCAGCGCATCGCGCAGGCAGCCCATGGTCAAGGTCGACGAGAAGGTGCTGATTTCGCCGCTAGTCACGCTCGATCTGCCGCTCGACGCCTACCTGCCGACCGACTACATCCCCGACGACCGGGTGCGGCTGGCGGTGTACCAGCACATGGCCGAGGCGCAAACGCCGCGCGCGGTGCGCGAGCTGCGCCAGGAGTTGCGCGACCGCTTTGGCGAGCTGCCCGAGCCGGCCGACTGCCTGCTGACGTGGCTCAATATCAAGGCGCTGGCGCTGGCGGTGGGCGTGACATCGGTGGTGACAGCGGCGGAGGAGTTTATTGTGCGCCTGCCCGAGGGCGACGCGCTCGACCGCGAGAAATTGCGGCGGCGCTTTGGCAAAAACCCGGCGATCAAGGTTGGCCCGCAGTTCGTGCGCCTCGACCGGCGCTCGCTGCCTGCCGACGGCTGGATCGAGCCGCTGACCGAGCTGCTGGAAACGTTGGGGAAATAAATAAAATCCACAGATGACGCAGATTATAGAAAAATTAATCCGCGTCATCTGCGTCATCTGTGGATGATTTTGTTAGCGGCGTGCGAAGAGATAGGCGAGATATTTTGCCGCTTCGCTCAGCGCTGTGCCAAGGGCGGGCAGCGCACTGTCGGGCGGCGGCACTGGCGAGCCATAGGCCTCGAAGCCGAGGTCGCGCGCCATTTTGAGCGCCCGCAGCATGTGGGTGGAATCGCTGACCAGCGCCACGGTCTGGATGCTGTTGGCATGCACCAGCGGCAGCGCGTTCTGCAGGTTCCCCAAGGTGCTGGTGCTATCTTCCTCGGCCAGCAGCGCCTCGGCGGGCAAGCCCTTCTTCAGCAGGTAGTCACGCCCTGCGGCGGCCTCAGCCACACTGCCGCCCGCAGTGATGCCGCCGGTCAGGATGATCTGCCGCACCTGCCCGCGCCGGTACAGATCGAGCGCGTGATCGAGCCGGGTCTGAAGCGTTGGCGAAGGTGCGCCATTTTCGAGCTGCGCGCCCAGCACAATCGCCGCGCCAACGCGCGCCACCGTGCCCTGCCGCAAGTCGTCGCGCCGGCCTTCGAGCAGCACCAGCACGCTCACCAGCACAATCACGCCCACGACGGCGAGCGCGGCCATTGCGAGGCTGCGGAGCGCGCCGCGCCAGCGCCAGAATGTCGTTTGTATTTGCAT
>LJCR01000796.1 GCA_001399705.1 Kouleothrix aurantiaca | reverse complement strand
CGTCTACTACCTCGCCACGCCGCCCACGCTCATGAAAACCATTGCCGAAAACCTCGCGCAGGCTGGCCTCGCCGCCGACCGCGCCCGCAACCGCGTGGTGTTTGAAAAGCCATTCGGCCACGACCTCGCCTCGGCGCGCGATCTCGACGCATCCCTGAATACAATCTTCGACGAGCGCCAGATCTTTCGCATCGACCACTACCTCGGCAAGGAAACCGTGCAGAATATTCTGGCTTTTCGCTTTGCTAACGCCTTTTTCGAGCCAATGTGGGATCGCCGCTATATCGATCATGTCCAGATTTCGGTAGCGGAAGAAGTCGGTGTCGAGCACCGCGGCGGCTACTACGACCATGCCGGCGCGCTGCGCGACATGATTCAGAACCACCTGCTGCAGCTGCTCTGCCTGATCGCCATGGAGCCGCCGGTTTCGTTCGAGGCCGAGGAAATTCGCAACAAGAAGCTCGACGTGCTCCATGCCGTGCGGCCGATCTTGCCCGACCAGGTGGATCGGGTGGCGGTGCGCGGGCAGTATGGCGCGGGGCGTATTGGCGGCGAGCCGGCGGCCGCCTACCGCGCCGAGCCGGGCGTCGCGCCCGATTCGCGCACCGAAACCTACGCCGCGCTGAAGCTGCATGTCGATAACTGGCGCTGGCAGGATGTGCCATTCTACCTGCGCACCGGCAAACGCCTGCCCGAGCGCACCTCGGAAATTATCATCCAGCTGCGCGCGGCGCCGCACCAGTCCTTCCCGAGCGCGGTGGTGGGCGAATGGCAGCCCAACCGGATTGTGATCAACATCCAGCCGGCCGAGGGCATTCTGCTGCGCTTTCAGGCCAAGCAGCCCGGCTTGAACATGCGCTTGGGGCCGGAAGATATGCGTTTCACCTACAAAGAAGCGTTCGACACCGAATCGCCCGAAGCCTACGAAACCCTGCTGCTCGACGTGATGCAGGGCGACGCGACCCTGTTTATGCGCGCCGACCAGGTCGAGGCGGCGTGGACGATTGTGATGCCGGTGCTCGATCACTGGGCGGGCGTCAAGCCCAGCGAATTCCCCAACTACGCGGCCGGGAGCTGGGGGCCCGAGGCCGCCGAGCAATTGCTTGCCGCCGACTCGCGGCGCTGGCTGCTGCCCACCTTCGCCTCGCGCGACCCCGACGCGCTCGATACAGCGGGCGATTGATTCTAATGCTGCGCTAGTAGCCAATCGGCGGCGAGCATGCTATAATAGCACTCGACATCGGCAGGGGGCGCTCAGCGTGGTTATTCCTACCGTGTCGTATCTAATCTGAAATGCTCAAGAACGGAGCGAAGCACAACAATGGCTGAGAAGAAATCAAAGACCGACGTTACCGCGCGCGATAAGAGCGGCCGCGCAACCGACCACAGCTGCAACAACTGCGGGCAGCAGATCATGAACGACCGCGATATGGTCGTTGTGATGGATGGCCGCCGCCGCAACAAGACCTACCACCACCGCGCCTGCCTGCAGAAGGCGATTGCGTAGGTCGCACCCATCCCGATGCTAGCGCACGGCTCGCTCGAAAGAGCGGGCCGTGCGCTATATACTAACTTGCCCCGTTTGTTTTCTTGCCGCTGCAAAGCCACACAATGTCATTGCTGGCAGATGATACATTCCGTATCACTAAATTGTTAATTGACAAACCGGCGGCAAATGCCTACACTCTCCACACATTAATCTCCTCATTGCTGCCACTACAATCGAAGAACAGCCAAACGGTTCACAGCTCACTGCAATTGGTGAGGGTGGCTGGTGAATGCGCTGCGACCTGCATTTGCGGGCACAGCGCAAGCGGATTGTGGTGAGGGTGTGCCTGCGGGAACGGATGAAAGGGCGCCGCATGACACTCAAAGAAATCTACAAGGTTGAAAAAACAAAATGGGATGCGATTGCCGACGGGCCGCGCGGGCGCATTAACACATTCGCCCCACAAGAAACGTTTGAAACGTATGCGCGTGGCCGCCAGCAGCTGCGCGGAATTGTGCAATTCCTTGGCGACCTGCGCGGCAAGCATGTGCTTGAGTATGGCTGCGGCCTCGGGCACGTTTCAACGCTGCTCGTGCGCAGCGGCGCGAAAGTCACCAGCTTCGATCTGTCGCGGCGCAGCGTCGATGTGGCAACTCGCCGGATCGAGCGCAACAATCCCGGCGCCGAGGCGCAGCTGGCGGTCGCTGCCGGTGAAACCATCCCTTTCGCCGACGAAACCTTCGATATTGTGTTTGGCAAGGCGATTCTGCATCACCTCGATGTGGCGATTGGCGCGCCCGACCTGTATCGCGTGCTGAAGCCCGGCGGCAAGGCGGTGTTCAGCGAACCGATGGGCATGAACCCGGTGCTGAACTTCGTGCGCGACTATGTGTGGTACCCGAAGAAAACGCCGCGTGGCGCGGATGTGCCGCTTTCCTACGCCGATATTGAAGCATGGGGCGGGCGCTTCCGCGAGTTTCACTACCAGGAAGTCGAGCTGCTGAGCATGGTCGAGCGCGGCTTCGGCTTCAACCGCAAGTTCCCCAAACTGCGCCGCGCCGACGATTTCTTGCTGGAAAACGTGCCGGCGCTCCGCCGCTACTGCCGCTATGTGGTGATGTTTATGGTGAAATAATTAGGATTTTCGCTCAGACGGAATTTACGCCTGCGGCGGCAAGGAAGTCTCTCTTTTTCTTGTCACTTTTTTGCGCTACAGCGCAAAAAAGTGACAAGGAATTGATGCAAGCGAAAGCCCTGATAC
>LJCR01000795.1 GCA_001399705.1 Kouleothrix aurantiaca | reverse complement strand
TGGGTGGCGTCGACCGCGCCATTGTCGGGGAAGACCACCGGCTGGCCGTCCAGCTCAAACTGGCCGCTCTGCGCGCCGCGGCCGAACACCGGCTGGCCGTCGTTGTCGCGCGTGCCGCGCATCTTGGCCTTGGCGTTTGGGCTGGCGATCGAGCCGGGCACGATGTAGCCGGCCTCCTCAACCTTGCCGAACGTGCCGTTCTCGCCCAGGATCGCGTCGTACATATCGCCGGCGGTGGCCAGGCTCACAGACAGGCCGCCATCGGTCGCGCCCTTGACGATGCCATCGGGCCAGTCGTTCGACGGCTTGGCGAAGCCGGACATGCCACCGTACAGCAGCGCCTGGTCAATCAGGCGGCCGAAGGCGGTCTCGATGTGCGGCCGGATCTCGCCCCAAATGTCATAGTCCACGTCGTCGAGCACAACGTTCGGCACCGGCACAATCACGGCGATTTCCTCGGCGGTGATGTAGCGGTTCGACCAGTTGACCTCGGTGGTCTGCTTCAGGCCGGTATCGCCCGAAACGAAATAGGCGGTCGGGAGCACGCTGAGCACCGGCAGGCGGCGCGTCTTGGTGGGCATGTCGGGCAGCCGGCTGGCCAGCTGCAGCACGAAGGACTGGCGGCTGATGGCCTGGAGGATTTCGTGGGAGACATCCTCGGGGATGAGCGCCTGTGATTCGGCGCGGCTGATCTGCGCGTCGTAGGTAGGCACTGTGAGTTCTTCCTTCTAAGCTAACGAGATACGGGAAACAGGTGGCATCTCGCCGTGCAGAAGGCATCTCACCTTCGGTTGTGGGGCGGATCGGCGTCTCACCGATCCTGTGCTGGGAGGTTTGGCGCCCAGGGCGTGGCATTTTCTCCACGCCCTGGACTATGACGCTACCCGACTATTTGACCTGGCGACCCGCAGCGGAACGGATCGCACTGGTCATACTGAACGGGCGGCGTGGCGGAGCGCCAGCGCCTGCGCCGGCACTGGCCGACGTGCGCGGGGCAACGGCGGGGCGCTCCGTGACAACGGCTTTTTCCTGTACAGGGGTGCCTGGTGATGCACCTGTAGGGGCTGGGCGGGCAGTACCATCATCAAAGAGGTCTGGAAACCGCGCTTGGAGGCTGTCCCACTGTACACTTCCGTCGTCATTGAAGAATGGGCCGTCTTTGGCAGCCAAGAACGCCAGGCGCGCGCTGCCGCGCTTGACATTGTTGGTGCTGGCGCCCTCGAAGAACGTCGCTTGCGCGCGTGCATCGGTGGCATCCTGCTCGGCCTGCTCCAGCTGCTGCTGGAGAGAAGGTAGCTTTTCGGCATCGGCCTGCACCGTGCGAACCGCCCGCTGGGCGGCCTTGCGCTCTTCGCGCTCTTTGCGGTGAATAAATTAGTCGCTGTTCGTTGACAGGCATCAGGCCCGCGAGTATGATAGCCGCTGGCTGCCGAGGCGCAGCCAAGGCATTGGCGTGCGCGCCATCCGATGGAGGTACGTTCATTGCGAAGCTGGAAATTCTGGCTCGGGGTACTTGTTAGCATCATCTTTCTCGCCCTCGCGCTGCGCGGCCTGGATTTTGCCGGCTTCTGGACGACGGTGCGCCATGCGAACTACTGGTGGCTCGTCCCCGGCGTAGCGGTGTATTTTGGCGCGGTGTGGGCGCGCACCTGGCGCTGGCACTATATGCTGCGCCACATCAAGCCGGTTTCGCTGACGCGCCTGTTCCCGGTGGTTGTGATCGGCTACATGGGCAACAACGTCTACCCCGCGTGCGCCGGCGAAGTGCTGCGCTCGTATGTCCTGCGGCGCAAGGAAGGCGTGCCGGTGAGCGCGTCGCTCGCGACTGTTGTGCTTGAGCGGCTGTTCGACGGCCTGGTGATGCTGCTGTTTGTTTTTCTGACGCTGCCGTTCGCGCCGCTGCCGGCCGGCTACGCCGCGCTGGTGACCTTGTTCAGCCTGGTGTTTTTTGCCGCGCTAATTGTCTTTCTGGCGCTGGCGCTGCGCCCGGCGCGCATGAGCCGCGTGTATGCCTGGGTGGTCGATCATGTTGTGCCGGCCGGGCTGCGGCCACGCGTGCATGGCCTGTTCGACCGCTTTGTCGAGGGCTTGCAGTCGCTGCGCAGCCCGCGCGACCTGCTGCTGATCTTTCTTTCCTCCACGCTGATCTGGCTCACTGAAACCACAAAATACTGGTTTGTGATGCAGGCATTCCCCTTCCACGTCTCGTTCCTGGTGCTGATGCTCATGACCGCGGTGGTGAACCTGGCGACGACGCTGCCCTCCACGCCGGGCTATGTCGGCACCTTCGACGCGCCGGGCATCGCGATTCTGGCGGCCTATGGCGTGCCAAAGGCGATCGCCACTGGCTACACGCTGGTGCTGCATATCGCATTGTGGCTGCCAATTACGCTGCTGGGCGCGGTGTTTATGCTGCTGGAACATGTTGGCTGGCGCGATTTTGGCCGCGCCGTGGAAGAACGCAACGTCGAGGCCGCGCCGTAAGCGGCAAACGATTTGAGCCGCAAAGTGTAAAAAGTTTGCTTTTTTGATATTTAAAGGTTTTCTATGAAAATTGCTATTGTTGGCGCGGGCATTGCCGGGCTGACAGCCGCGTATGATCTGGCGAAGTCGGGCTACTCGGTTGCCGTGTTCGAGGCGGGCGCGCAGGCTGGCGGACTGGCCTCGGGCTTTCGCGACGCGCGCTGGGACTGGCCGCTGGGGCGCTTCTACCATCATATTTTCACCACCGACGCCGCGATCATCGAGCTGG
>LJCR01000794.1 GCA_001399705.1 Kouleothrix aurantiaca | reverse complement strand
CCGACCGGAAGGTGCTGTGGTTCGAGCAAAGCGGGCACCAGCTCCCGAACGAAGCCGAGCGCGCAGCGGTGTGGGCGGCGGCGCGCGACTGGCTGGGCGAGCGAACGCACGGGCAGTAGCCACATCAACACCCATATGGCAAGCCTACTAGCCACCCGCGCACAGGCTCAGGGGGTGGTGTAATCGCTTGTGTTTGGCTACGGTGCCGCAAGAAATTGCCGCAAGCGCTTATGCTAAGATGAAACGCACTGTGCAGTTTGCACGTGGCCCAATCGCTTTACCGATAACGAGAACAGTATGCGACAGTTCTTGCAGCGCTGGCTTCACAGTCTTTCGATCCCCAACCCGATCGAGCAGCAGCAGGCATACATTTTCCAGATCTTCCTGCTGGTGTGGGTGCTTATTGCTATTGCCGGCATTCCTGGATTGTATTTCCAAGGGAGCGAGATTGCCGGCCCAACGCCGAGCCAGCAGTTTAGCCTTGTCTTCATGCTGCTGGGCGTTGCGAGCTGGCTGCTGGTGATCACGCCAGCGGTGGCGCTGTGGCAGCTGCGCCGCGGCCAATTCACGGCGGCGGTGAGCATCGCTGCGCTGGGGCTTTTATTCTGCCATTGCATTGCGGCATATGTGCTGGGAATTGGCAACGCGTCGGTGCTGATCGTCTTTCAAATCCCGATTGCGATTGCTGGCTTGCTGGGCGGCCGGCGCCTGCTGCTGGCAACCACCGCGCTCAGTATTGTGGTGGTGATGATTATCGCCGCGCTTGAACTGCAGACGCCGCCGATGGCCGGGTATTTCAATATGCTCCCCAGCACTCCGGGGCAGGCAAACAAAAGCTTGCTTGCGAACCAGCCAGTTGGCATGGTTCTTGGCTTTTTTGTGGCGGTCAGCTCCTTGCTGACAATCCTGCTCGATCGCTTCAGCAGCGTGCTGCGCAAGGCGCTGGCCAGCTCGCTTGAGCGCGAGGCCGAGCTGCAAAGCATCCGTGCTTCGCTCGAAACGACGGTGAAAGAGCGCACCAACGCCCTGCAAGAAGCCTTGAACGAAGCGCAGGCGCGCTCGGAAGAGCAAACCCGGCTGATCCACGAGCTCGACGTGCAGCGCTCAACCATTCGCGATCTGAGCGTGCCGGTCATTCCGGTGAGCGCGGGCACGCTGGTGATGCCGCTGGTGGGCGAGCTGGACGCAACGCGTCTGCAGCAGCTGCAGGAACAAAGCCTGCGCGCGATCGAGCGCTCGGCGACGCGCCTGCTGGTACTCGACATCACCGGCGTGCCGCTGGTCGATACCCAGGTGGCGCAGGGCTTTCTGGCAACCGTGCGCTCGGCCAGGCTGCTGGGCGCGCAGGTTGCGCTGGTGGGTATTCGCCCTGAAGTCGCGCAAACCATGGTGAGCCTGGGCATCGATCTGCACGATGTCGCAACGTTTAACGATTTGCAATCGGCGCTGGCTTTTGCGCAGCGCCGATAGCGCTTTACCCACGCTTGTTCGCTACCGAGCTTCACCCGCACCGCCCGCCTGACTATTGTCGGGCGGGTTTGCATTTGCGCGCAAATAGTCCACCAGGGCTTGCAGATGCGTGTCGGCAATTGGCTCGCTCAGGTGGATGGTGCGGCGACGTTGGCCGTCGACAATGGTGATGGTGTACTGTCGATAGTCGGCGGCCCCTTTCGCCACGGCGCGGCGCGCAGCGGGTTGCTGAAACAGGCGCGCCGCTTTGACAAGCTGGCCCAGTTCCTTGGCGGCATCGCCACCCAGCTGCGCGCTGTCGATCACGCGCGGCTTGCTCAGGCCAGGGAAGTAGGCCAGCCCACCCTCGACCGAAAACTCAATGCGCATAGCTTCTCCAATCTTACTGCCCGCGCGTTTTGGCTTTTGGCTGCACGGTGATTGTCGGAACCGTGACCCCCACCTCGGCCCACGACTCGTGCACAGCCTGTTGCTCAGCGCTGCCCACACCAAACAAACGCCCGGCGTTGGCCTGCGTGAGCCGCGCAAAGGTGCGGAAGCCGCTGTTCGGCCGCAGGTGCGTATCGCGCAGTGTTTCGTACCAGATCCGGCCGGCCTTTTCCCAGGCGTAGCCGCCCAGCTTTGTGGACAAGAGGTAGAAGGCGTGGTTTGGGATGCCGGAGTTGATATGCACGCCACCGTTATCCTGAAAGGTATGCACAAAGTTGCGCATATGGGCGGGCTGCGGGTCTTTGCCAAGCACCGGGTCGTCGTAGGCAGTGCCGGGGGCCTGCATCGAGCGCAGCGCCACACCCTGCACGCCACTCGCCAGCAGCCCAGCGCCAATCAGCCAGTCGGCCTTGTCGGCAGTCTGCTTGAGCCGATGTTGCTTGATCAGCGAGCCAAATACATCGGAGGCGGCCTCGTTGAGCGCGCCGGACTGGTTCCAGTAAGCAAGTTTCGCCTCATCCTGCGTGACGCCGTGGGTCAGTTCATGCCCGATCACGTCGAGCGAAATCGTAAAGCGGTTGAACAGCTTGCCGTCGCCGTCGCCAAACACCATGCGCTCGCCATTCCAGAAGGCGTTGTCGTAGTCGTTGCCGAAGTGCACGGTGGCGTTGAGCGGCAGGCCCTGGTCGTCAATCGAGTTGCGCTGGAAAATCTCCCAGTAGAAATCGAATGTCGCGCCCAGGCCGTCGTAGGCTTCGTCAACCGCCACGTCGCCGCTGGGCGGGCCCCCTTCGCTGCGCACAACTGCGCCCGGCAGGGTCTGGCTGTTCTGCGCGTTGGAGAGCGTGCGGTGCGG
>LJCR01000793.1 GCA_001399705.1 Kouleothrix aurantiaca | reverse complement strand
GCTCCAGAGCGCGTGAAACACATCCTGCACAATTTCATCGACGGTTGACTCGTCGCGCACGATCTGGCGGGCAATGCTGGCGACCAGCGGGCGGTAGCGCGCGTACAGCTCGCCAAAGGCCACTTCGTCGTGGGCGGCCAGGCCGCGCGCCAGCGCCTCGTCGGGCGAGGCTCGCGCGCCGCTGGGGTGGCTTGCTTGAGTCATGGGCAGCTCCTTATTTGCCTTGCGCGCCCAGGGCCGCGTCAACTGCGCTGCGCAGCTGGGTCGCGTCGTACTGCCGGCCATTGATCACAAACGTTGGCGTTTGCATTATGCTGGCGTTCATGCTGGCCTGGCGGGCGGCCAGCACCGCCGGCTGGGTGCTGTGCTGCTCCATACAGCTTTGGAATGCCGCGCGGTCGAGCTTCAGCGCGTCGGCGTAGCCAAGGAACGCTGCGAGCGGCTGGCTTTGCGTGCTCCACGCATCTTGCCGGGCGAAGAGCATGTCGTGCATGGGCCAGAAGGCGTTCTGCTGGGCGGCGCAGCGTGCGGCCTCGGCGGCCGGGATGGCGTTCGGATGCTGCTGCAGCGGGAAATCGTGGTAGAGCATGCGCACCTTGCCGGTGTCGATGTAGTCGCGCGTGAACTGCGCTTCCATCTGCGTGGCGAACGCGCCGCAGCCGGGGCACTGGAAGTCGGCGTACTCAACCACCGTCACGGGCGCGCTGGCGCTGCCCTTGGCCGGCAGGTCGCTGCCCGCGTAGCTGGCGGTGCCGGCGGCCGCAGGCGCATCACGCCGGAGCGTGGCAGTGCCCACCACTGCAATGCCCACCACCACCATCAGCCCGAGCAGAATGTAAAAATTGCGCAGCATCGGCGTGGTGCGGGTTGTTTTCGCCGCACGCCCGCGCTGAGTTGTCCGTGCCATACGAATTCCTCCTGTGTGGTTTTTTGCCATTTACTCCACCACCACGCGCAGCCGCTGGTCGGCGTGAATGGTGCACATCAGCTCGTAGGTGCCGCGGTTGTAGTAGCGCTGCGAAAAGCGCTGCCCCGGGTCGATCGTGAATGGCCCGATCTGCACCGGCGCGCTGTCGTCGTTGCGAATCACCAGAATGTCGCGCTGGTTCAGCGTCAGGTTGATGGTGCTGGGCAGCACCTCCACCGTTTCGCCGGCGGCCAGGCGCGCGGCCGTGCCTGGTGGGATGCTGAACAGTGCCTGGCGCTGCGCTTCGCTCGGGCCGCGCCACCACCACGCCCCTGCCAGCGCTGCGATCAGCAGGGCCACGCCAGCTGCGCGTCGGGCCATTCGTGTCGTCATGCTGCCCTCGCTATTCCGGCTGGCGCACGGTTGCGTGCACTGGCACGGCGCCGGCCTTCTCGAACTGCAGCGTCACATCCAGCGAATCGCCAACTTTCAGGTCGCGGTTCAGGCCAATCAGCATCACGTGGAAGCTGCCGGGCATCAGCTTCACGCTGCCCTTGGCCGGCACCTCGATCGCTTCAACCGGGCGCATTTCCATCACGTCGCCGTTTTTGATCACGGTGTGAAGCTCAATGCTTTTGGCGATGTCGCCCGTGGCTTTGATCAGGCGGTCGGCTGCATCGCCGGTGTTGGTGATCGTCAGGTAGGGCGCGCCGTTCGCGCCGCTCATGGCCGCAGATTCGCCGCCCACTGCCGCGCCAGTTGGCTGGGCGGCCGCCATCGCGTCGGTTGGCTTGGCCTCGCCCATGGACGCGCCAGCTGGCTGCTCGTCGCCCATCATGGCAATGGCCGGCCGCGCCCAGGGGTCGCTGATCTGGATGGCGCCTGCGGCCGGGGCGTTCGTGGCCGGGGCGTTGGCCGCTGTGGGTGCTTGGGCGGTTCCTGCCTGGCCGCATGCCCCCAGCAGCAGCGCGCCGGCAATCAAAGCTGGGATGAAGATAGATCGCATGTGATTCCTCCGTTATTCATGAATGAAATAGCGAATATCGTTGGCCATGTCGGTGATCGGGATGCCATCCTGGAGCAGTTCGCGCCAGGTGCCCTGCTTGTCGATGATGTACATGAAGGGCGAGTGATCGATGGTGTACTTCAGCGCCGAGTTCGGCAGCTCGCGCCGCACGAACGTCACGCCATACGCCTTTGCAATCGGGTTGATCTCGGCCTGCGTTCCGCTCAGCCCCAGGAAGCTTGGGTTGAACGCGCCCATGTACTTTGCCAGGCGGCCCGGCGTGTCGCGCTCGGGGTCGAGCGTCACAAAGGCCACCTGCACCTGCGAGGCGTCCGCGCCCAGGCGGTTCTGCACGGCGGCCATGTCGGCGAGCGCGGTTGGGCAGACATCCGGGCAGTTGGTGAAGCCAAAGAACAGGATCACGACCTTGCCGCGCTGCTCGCTCAGGCGGAAGGGCTGCCCGGTGTGCGCCGTGAGCGTGAAGTCGGGCGCGGCTTTAGCTGGATCGAGCACGGTGCCATGGAGTTCTGGGCGTCCGCACGCGCTCAGCAGCCACACGCAGGCCACAAGAAGTATGATGCGAATGCCGTGGGAGTGAGCGCTGCACATGCGGCGTCTCCTTTTCTGTCGTTTGGGTAGCAGGGCTGGCAGCCGCTCCTGCGCGGCGCACAGCCATGCCTGGCTTGCCTGTGCGTAGTGCGTGGTTGGGCTGATGTTTTCGTCGGGCGTACCGTGGTGTGATGCGCCTGGGGCACGGCGCGCCATGCCGGTTGCCGAAGCAGCCTATGCCACGGCGCGCATGCGCGACAGCGCAATGCACGGCGGTGCGACGCTCGGAATGGGGCAGGGT
>LJCR01000792.1 GCA_001399705.1 Kouleothrix aurantiaca | reverse complement strand
CTTGATATAGGGCGCGTGGTAGTCGATCAGGTTGTCGAGCGAGAGGCAGGTGTCAATGAAGTCTTCCACCATTTCGTAGCCCTGGCGGTCCACAATGCGCTGGATGCGCGCGGCGTGGTTCGCCATTTCGTCAAGCATTTTGCGGTTCGTGTGCGAGAACCACATGTTGTTCTTGAAGAAATCGACATGGCCGGCGACATGCGCCATCACCATCTTCTGCGTAACCATCTCGTTGCCTTCGAGCAGGTACGCATACGAGGGGTTGGTGTTGATCACCATCTCGTAGATCGTCGAGCCAAGCCAGACATGCCCCTTGATCAGCTGGTCGTACTCCATGCCGAACCGCCAGTGCGGGTAGCGCGTGGGGAAGCCGCCGAGCGCCGCGGTCTCATAGAGCGTGCGGTAGTCGAGCACCTCGTAGATGATCGGGTAGAAATCGAGGCCGTAGTTCTTGGCGTGGTCCTCGATCTCTTCCCAGGCAGCCTGGAGTTCGGGTGGAAGGCTTGTCTTCTTCATATATACCAGTCGGCAGCTGGCAGCCAGCAGTCGGCAGTCGGCAATGCATATGCGACGATACGCATTGTTACTGTTAACGGCACACTGCCCGCTGCATACTCACTTTCCTTTGCCAAGAAAATCCTTGATCGCATCGTAGATGTCGTCGCGGTCGGCAATTTCGGAGATAACCAGCGTTTCTTCCTTGCCGAGGTACTCCTCAAGGTCGTGCGCGAAACGGCCCGAGCCATACAGCGATCGCACCTGGCCGTAGCAGAACTGGTTGGCCTTGGGCAGCAACTGCGAGCGCAGCAGCTCGACGCACTCGCGCGTATCGCCGCCGCCCCAGTTATCGCCGTCGGAGAAGTGGAATGGGTAGATATTCCATTCGTTGGGCTGGTAGCGTTCCTCGATCAGCTTGTTGCACAGCCGGTAGGCCGACGAGATCTTCGTGCCGCCGCCCTCACGAATATGGTAGAAGGTGTTTTGGTCGACCTCTTTCGCCGCAGCGTCGTGGACGATATAGCGGATCTCGATCTCTTTGTACTGTGAGCGCAGCCATGTTTCGATCCAGAACGCTGTGATGCGCACCAGCTCTTTCTGCTCGGTGCCCATCGATCCCGACACATCCATCATGTAGATGATCACAGCGTTCGACTCGGGCATCTGCGTTTCTTTCCACGATCGGAAACGCATGTCCTCGCGGATCGGCACGACTACCGGGTTCGAAGCGTTATACTCGCCCGAGGAAATCTGGCGGCGCAGCGCCTCGCGGTAGGAACGCTTGAAGTGGCGCAGCGAATCGGGGCCGACGCGGCGGATGCCCGAGTATTTGTCTTTCGTCGAGATGATGTTTTTCTTGCCGCGCGGCTCGATATTCGGCAGCTGCAGCTCTTCGCCCAGGATGGCAGCCAGCTCGTCGAGTGTCACATCGACCTCGATGACATGCTGCCCAGGATCGGAGCCAGCCTCGCCCTGGCCCTGCTGCGGGTCGCCCTGGCCGATCGGGTCGCCCACGTCGCCGTCGCCCTGCCCAACGCCACCACCCTGCTTCGAGCCATAGCGGAACTGGGGCAGGTCGATCTGCGGCAGCGGGATGGACACATACTTGCGCCCTTGCCGGCCGATCATCTCGCCCTGCGACATATATTTACGCAGATCTTTTTTGATTTTCCCGCGCACAATCTGGCGGAAGCGGCCCAGATCGCGCTCGACGCGTCGGATGGACATAGTTGCCTCAGGGGTTGGGGGATAGGGTTTGGGGAATGGGAATCGGGCGAAAGCCTAACCCCCATCCCCCAACTCCCAACCCCTAATTCTTCGTATCACCGCGGGCGAAGATGCTGGCCACGTAGTTCAGCACGTCGGTGGCGCTCTGCTCGTTGTAGCCGAAGTCGCGGATCAGGCGGGCCTTCACCACGTCGATCTTTTCTTGCGTGTCTTTGTCGATCACGCGCGAAACCAGCGAGGTGAGCTTGATCGAGTCCTTCTGGTCCTCGAACAGCTTCAGCTCCAGCGCTTTGTGCAGGCGCTCGTTGGTTTTGTAGTCGAACGAGCGGCCTTCAATCGCCAGCGCGCCGATGTAGTTCATGATCTCGCGGCGGAAGTCGTCCTTGCGCGATTCGGGGATGTCGATCTTTTCCTCGATCGAGCGCATCAGCCGCTCGTCGGGGTCTTCGAACTGGCCGGTGAACTTGTTGCGCACGCGCTCGCGCTGGGTGTAGGCTTTGATGTTGTCGATGTAGTTGCCACACAGCCGCTTGATCGCTTCTTCGTCGGCAGAGATCGCGCGCTGCACTTCGTTTTTAACGATCTCGGTGTATTCTTCCTTCACCACCGAGAGCAGGTCTTTGTAGCGCTTGCGGTCTTCTTCGGCGTTGATCAGCGCGTGGTTCTTCAGGCCGCCTTCAAGCTCGTTCAGCACCATGAAGGGGTTGATGTAGCCATCTTCCTGGAAGTTCACCAGCGCGTTCGAGATCTTGTCCTGGATGTAGCGCGGCGAGATGCCTTCCATGCCTTCGCGCACAGTTTCCTTGCGCAGCTCTTTGATGTTGTCTTCGGTGAAGCCGGGCAGCGTTTTGCCGTTGTAGAGCTTGAGCTTCTGCAGCAGCGTCAGGTTGGGCTTTTTCGGCTCTTCCAGGCGCGTCAGCACCGCCCACATCGCGGCCACCTCCAGCGTGTGCGGGGCGATATGCACGCGCACATTGCGGCGGTTGAAGTCGCGCTCGTAGATCTTGATCTCGTCGCGCAATTTGGTGATGTAGGGAATAT
>LJCR01000791.1 GCA_001399705.1 Kouleothrix aurantiaca | reverse complement strand
GTCTTCTCTTTGTCCGAGAGCTTGACGTCGCTGTCGCCAATGTCGATCTTGCCCTGGCAGACCTGCGTGCGGCCCGCGCCCGAGCCACCCGCGGTGACGGTAATCTGCGCGCCAGGGTTCTTGGCCTGGTACTGGTTCGCGGCTTCCTGCACCAGCGGCAGCAGCGCCGACGAGCCTGCGATCGTGAGCTTGCCGCTCATGGCGCCACCCGAGGTGGCGGCGGTCGGAGCCTCGGCCGAACCGGTGGTCGGTGCTTCAGCTGCGGTCGGTTGCGCGGCCGAGCCGGTGGTTGGCTGCTCGGCAGGCGCAGCGGTGGGAGCACTTGTTGCGGCGCCACCACAGGCGGCCAGAACCGGGATGAGCAGGGCCAGCATGAGCAGCAGGGCAAGCTGGCGCTTGGCGTTGGTGAACATAGGTGAACGGTCCTCCATAAAAACTTTTCCTTACCATCAACAATGTATCAACACGGTGACGTACGAACATCCTGGAGCAGCGCGAGAGAGCAACCAGAACACTCAAAACGTCGTACGGTAGTGTTCGATGTCGCTATGGTAGAGGACTTGTATTAATTCCAAAATATTTCTGTGTTAACGGAACATTAAGCCTCAGAATCTCGCGCACGCACCAGCCAACCAGCACGTTTAGCGCTTGTTGAAGCCAAATTCGGCTATGCTGCCTGGTGCAAGCGGGATTTGAGAAGGGGAAATGTTACTGGTTCGGGGGCTGCGGCATATCGCCCATTAATGCGCGCGCCTGCGCAATGCCGCCGGCCAGATCGGCCGCATACCACAATCCATCCTGCCGCATTGCGCTATCGACCAGGCGCTGAGCGACTGCCGGCGTGATGCCAGTGAGCACGGCCGAGGCGCCCAGCAAGCCCAGCGCCTGAATCGCTTCCAGCAGCGTGGCGACGCCGGGCGGATCGATATCTTCGACGCCGGTATAGTCGAGAATAACCACCTGCGCCCCGTGCTGCTCGACGCCGCCAAGCAGAATGCTGCTCAGGTCGGCCATGCGCACGGCGTTGAAGGTGCCGATCATCGGCAGCACCAGCACGCCGCGCTGAATGGGGATGAGCGGCAGCGCCAGCGAGCGAATGGTGTGCGTCGCCTGTTCGAGCTGCTGGTGCGCCAGCTCGATTTCCGTGAAATGCGCGCGCTCCTGCGCGGAAAGGCGGGCGTTTTCGGCGCTCAGGCGGGCGATCTCTTCGGCTCGCTCGGCGCGGCGCACTGTGGCTTCCAGCTGGGCGTTTTGCTCGGTCAGAGTGGCGTTGCTCTGCACCAGCTGCTGCTGCTTCTGGCCGACCAGCGCGGCAAGAAAACCCAGAAAAAACGGGGCGGTATCGATGATCCAGTGGAGTGGCTGCGACATCTGCACCTGCGCCACCGCCGCTAACGTAAGGGGAAGGCCGCGAAACCAGACATCCGCCACAGTGGCGATCAGCGGGAAGAGAACGCCAAAAAATGCGCCATAGCAGAGATAGCGGAAAGTTGGGTGCTGCCACAAGCGCATACAATTCCCCTCAGCATCGACGATAGCAAAATTATAGCATCGCCACGCGGCATTTGGGGAAGAAATCATTCCCCCAGGCAAAGATTTCTTTACCCTGCTGCGCGGGCATTCTGGTAGTATTTGGCATAGTCGGCTGCGCCCTTCTCTTAAACCCCAGACAGCCGCGTTCTCCTTCCAAAGGCGCTGCTATTGTTGACTCCACGACGGCGTTGCGCTCGCGCCGAACCGTTGATGCGTTTCAAGCAACAAGGAGGTTTGGTATGTCGATGGAGACGACTCGTACAGTGATGACGAACTATCTGAAGGCGCTGGAGCTACGTGCGCCAGTCGCGGCGTTTTTCACGCCCGACGTGAAGTTCGTGACGATGGGCGGGCAAACGATTCAGGGGCGCGAAGAGGTGGCCGAGTTTATTCGCTGGCTGCATCAGGATGCGTTTGACGCCCGGCCCGAGTTCAAGGCGACACTGATTGCAGGCGATCAGGCGACGCTGGAGGCCGATTTTGTTGGGCGGCACACCGCTGAGTTCTTTGGCGTGCCTGCCAGCCAGCACAATGTGCGCGTGCCCTATGCAGTTGTGTACGATCTGCGCGATGGGCTGATCGCCGAGCTGCGCTTCTACATGCCCATGAATGTGCTGATGGAGCAGATCACGACGTCGGGCGTGCCGGCGCTGGCCGCTGCGTAAGCGCGGCCTCATAAACTGCACGGAAAGACCGTCAGCGAAACACTGACGGTCTTTCTCTATGTATAGCGCCTAAAAAAATGCACGCGCACCCTTCGATACGGGCTTTGTGCTACTCAGGATGCGCGCTACCGGCACCACTTTTCGGGCGTGCGCTACAAGCCCGCCCCTGGCACAATTTCCTTGGCGGCCGGGCCAGCGCCACGCGAAAGGATGCCGACCGGCACGCCGGTTTCGGCAGATAGCAGCGCGGGCAATTTGCTTATGTCAATCCGCTCAAGCTGCGGGCGGCAGCGGAACAGTTGCTGAGTCAGCGTTTCCTGATACTCAAGCGATGGCTCAGCCGGGCCGGGTACCAATCGTTCGACTGTGGCCGCGCCGTCGTGGTAGCGGCGGCAGATCTGCGCCTCGGGCAAGGCTTCGAGCCGATCCAGGCAGGTCAGCGCCAGGGTGTCGAGCGGATCGCAGTACAGGCCAGCGTCGCCCAGCACCTCGGGCAGCGAGCTGTTATTTGCCGCGACAACGGGCGCGCCGCAGGCCAGTGCTTCGAGCACCGGCAGGCCAAAGCCCTC
>LJCR01000790.1 GCA_001399705.1 Kouleothrix aurantiaca | reverse complement strand
GGGCTGGGCGACGCAGGCAGATTCATGCCGTATAATCTGCGCATGGCCACACAATCACCTTCACCGCCGGGGCTGCCGCCTGTGCCGCCGCCCCTTCCGCCGGCCACGATGCGCCGGAACTACCGCCTGGGCGTAATGAATGGCGTGCTGTTTACGCTGGGCGAAACCATGCTCAGCGCGAACCTGGTGCTGGCGCTGCTGATCCGCCAGCTCGGCGGCTCGCTGGCGCTGGTTGGGCTGCTGCCCGCGCTGCAGAGCGGCGGCTACCTGCTGCCGCAAATGCTTGTGGGCGGGCGGCTGCAAGGCATGCGCGCCAAGCTGCCCCTGTATCGGCGTGCGGCGTTCGCGCGCATCGTCGCCTATCTGGTGCTGCTGCCGGCGATCTTTGGTGCCACGCGCTTTCCGCCAACGATTAGCCTGTGGCTGATTGTGGTGAGCTTCAGCATTTTCAACCTGGGCGGCGGCACCAGCACGCTGGCGTTTCAGGATGTGGTGGCGAAGGTCATTCCGGCGCGGCGGCGCGGCAGCTTCTTTGGCACGCGCCAGCTGTTTGGCGGCCTGCTGTCGTTTCTGATCGTTGGGCCGCTGGTGCGCTGGCTGCTGAATGACGATGGCCCGCTGGCCTTCCCAAACAACTACGGCACGCTTGGCGTGCTTGGCCTGCTGTGCATCGCGGCCGGGCTGATTGCGTTTGGGCGGATCGACGAGCCGCTGCAGGCCGAGGTGGGCGCGCCAGTGCGGATGAGCGATGGGCTGCGCCGCGCGCCCGCCATTTTGCGCGAGCACGCCGACTACCGCTGGTTTATTGTGTCGCGCATGCTGACGCGCTTTGGGCAGGTTGCCGAGCCGTTCTACATTGTCTATGCGACCGAGACGCTGGGCCTGCCGGCCAGCGCGGCCGGGCTCTACCTGGCGGTGCGCGCGCTCACCGGCGCGCTTTCGAACCTGGTGTGGAGCCGCGTGAGCGACCGCAGCGGAAATCAGCGCCTGGTGCTGCTGAGCGGCTCGCTGCTGCTGGTGACGCCGGCGCTGGCGCTGGCCGGGCCGGCCGTTGTGAGCGCGCTTGGGCTGGGCAGCACGGCCATGCTCGTCGCGCTTGGGCTGGTGTTTCTGGTGAGCGGCGCGGCGAATGACGGCAACAATATGGCCGCGAATACCTACCTGCTCGAAATCGTGCCCGAGGATGAGCGCCCGACCTACATGGGGCTGGCGAATACGCTGCTGGGCCTCTCGATGTTTGTGCCGGTGCTGGGCGGCTGGCTGGTGGGGCTGCTGGGCTACCGGGGCGTCTTTTCGATCGGGCTGACCTTTGCGATGCTTGGGCTCTTGGCTTCTGCGCAGCTCGGGCAGGTTGCGCGCGGGCGGCAGGCGCGGGTGACGGGGTGAGGTGGTGGGGTGACAGGGTGACAAGATGAAGGGGTGAAAGGGTGAAAGGGTGTGCGCAGAACTGAGAACCGGGAACCTGCAACTCTCAAACCTGCAACCTGCAAACCTTCGCGCTTTTTGCGGTGGAATATTCTGTCGCCCTTCGATACGCGGCTGCGCCGCACTCAGGACGAAGTCGTCGGTCCGCCTGTCCTGAGCTTGTCGAAAGGTCGGTCGTCAGTGGTCGGTCGTCGTTCGCCTACTTCCCGCCCCCGGCGACCTCGGCGGTATCTTGCGTGAGGCGGTGCGCCAGCAGAATGGGGATAAACGTCACCACAATGACAAATACGGCCACCACGTTCGTGACCGGGCGGTTGCGCGGGCGCACCAGCTGGCTGAGAATCCAGATCGGCAGGGTTTCCTGCTGCCCGGCGGTGAAGGTCGTGACGATCACCTCGTCGAATGAAAGCGCGAAGGCCAGCATGCCGCCGGCCAGCAGCGCCGTGGCGATATTCGGCAGAATCACGTGCCGAAATGTCTGAAAGCTCGTCGCCCCCAGGTCCATCGACGCCTCGATCTGCGACGCGGCGGTGCGGCGGAAGCGCGCCAGCACATTGTTGTAGACCGTCACCACGCAAAACGTCGCATGCCCGATCACAATTGTCCAGAAGCTGAACGGGATGCTGCCGAGGCTGATCGCCGAGCGCAGCGCAATGCCGGTGACAATGCCGGGCAGGGCGATGGGCAGCAGCAGCAGGAACGAGATCGCCTCGCGCCCGAAGAAACGGCTGCGGTACACAGCCATGGCGGCCATGGTGCCCAGCACCAGCGCCACCAGCGTTGAGACGGCGGCCACGCGCAGCGAGAGGCCAATCGCCTGCCAGACATCGTCGCGCGCCCAGGCCACGCCGAACCAGCGCAGAGTCAGGCCGGGCGGCGGGAAGGTGAAGGTTGCGTCCTCGGTGCTGAAGGCGTAGAGGATGATGATCGCAAACGGAATGTACAGAAAGGCCAGCACGGCCGCGACGGCGAGCCTGAGCAGGAGCGGCGCGCGCGGGCGAGCCTCGGCGGGGGCTTTTTTCGATTGGGATGCGGTTTGGAGCATAGTTTGCTTCTACTCTTTTATTTTTTCGGGGCGCTTCGTCCCGTGCCCCCGATACAGTGCCTGTGGGTTTCTTTTTGGGGCGCTTCGCCCCCGTGCCCTGCTGTGATCCGCATCCTGAGTAGCGGCGAAGCCGTGTATCGAAGGGTGCGGGGCGCTTCGCTCCGTCGTTCAGATAGTGGCTATGTGTTTCTTTTCGGGGCGCTTCGCCCCCATGCCCTATGTGCATCAAGCTTGTAGCGGGTCGGCTGCCAAAGCAAGCAAGCGTTGATACGTGTTTGGATGCGTTTTTCGGCTATTCATACG
>LJCR01000079.1 GCA_001399705.1 Kouleothrix aurantiaca | reverse complement strand
GCCCCCGCCATTGCCGCCGGGCGGCGCCTTGAAGCGGTTCTTTTCGCGAAAGGGCAGCAGCGTGTTCAGATGTTTGTCGGCGACGAAGTAGATATGCCCGCCGCGCCCGCCATCCCCGCCATCGGGGCCGCCGCGCGGCACGTGCGCCTCGCGGCGCAGCGACGCCGAGCCATCGCCACCGTTGCCGGCGGCGATATGGATCTGGGCGCGATCAAAAAATTCTCCTGCCATGTGTGTTTCCATGTCTCTGTGGCTGGGCCACCAATGCCCGTGCCACATCGCAAGCCATCGTTTTCAGTGGGCATAAAAATGCCAGCCGAAGCGCGCACACGCCCCCACTGGCACATGTTCAATGCCGTGCCGAGCCGTCGCGAAGCGTCGCGGCTTCTGGGAGCGGGGTCACGCCCCGCCGATGGCCCGTTCTTCGGTGTTGAGAAGCAGCGCCAATCGCGCGCTACAATTCAACCTTCTCGGTTTTTTCGGCCTTGGTTTCGGGGTTCTGCTCATCGCGCACCGCGGTTTTGAACTCGCGGATGCTGCCGCCGAGCGCGCCACCAAGCCCACGCAGACGCGAAGCGCCAAACAGGACGATCACAATGACCAGAATGATCAGCAATTCTGGAAGTTGCAAGCCAAACATAGTTGTGCTCCTAATGGTTGCGCCGCCGCGCACTATTGCCAGCCCTGCGTTCGCGTGAAATATGGCCTGAGCAGCATATGGCTGATATGCCGGCTGTATTATACCGCAGCACAGGGCGGTGTCAATTAAAGCGACCTAAGCATCGCATTAGCGTTCGAGCGTTGTGCCACTGCATTTCTCGACGCCAAAGGAGTCGAAGCCGGCAGCTGTTTGCATCAGGATCATGGCGCGCGGAATGTTTGCCCATGCAATCAGGCCGCCACTCAGCGCCCCGGTGTTGCGCCGCTGCACGACATAATCAATGCACCAGGCAGCCTGTACGCCCGCGGCCTGATCGCCCGCGCCGACCTGCAGGCTGCGCGCATTCACCAGCCGATAGCCGCCGCAGGCCGAGTCGCGCCCGATGCTGCAGAAGTCGTTGCCGGCGGCGAGCACATATTGCTCGGCGGCAGGCGGCAGCGGCGCGACCTGGCGCACCACCAGATCGTAGAAGAGCCAGCTGGGCGCGAGCCGCCGCGCAGCCGGGCTGAGCAGCATGACCAGCGTTGCCAGCACGATCAGGCCGAGCAGCAAAGCAATGGTGACGCGAAGCGTGCGTTGCATATCAGAAGCAGCACAACGCCAGCGCGCCACAGTGCGGCGCGCTGGCGTTGTGGACAGCAAACCGGCAGCGGCTACTTCGATTCGCGGTAGACCACGTGGCGGCGCACCAGCGGGTCGTAGCGCTTCAGCTCGAGGCGGCTCGGGTCGTTCTTGCGATTCTTCTCGGTGGTATACATATGCCCGCTCTCGGTGCTGCGAAGCTTAACGATGATGCGGTTACCTTTTTTGCTGGCCATCGGAACCTTCCTAATACTGGGTGTGGGCGCAGTGGCCCGACGTTGACAAACTAGCGGCATTGTAGCAGCAAACGCCCGAATTGACAAACTGCACATATATTTGAGACAAAAGAGCACAGCAAGATGAGACGGTTCTGTGATCGGCTTGCAAAGTCTAGCGCATCGCTTGGCGCAAGATCGCCCACATGGCGTTTTACGCACAGAGATGAGCAGAATGTGAGCAGGACGCGGTAGACGCCGATAGGAACACTATGGTAAAAATATGGTTAAGAACTTCGCGAAGAAGGAAATCGGGAGTGGTAGTGAGCGACGTTCAGAAGGAGCACACAGCTATGCCGCACGTACTCGTCGCCGATGGAGATGGAACCAGCCTCCAACATACCGTTGCGCTACTGGAGCAAGCCCGCTACCAGGTGAGCCGCGCCAGCGATGGCCGGAGCGCGCTGCGTGTCGTGACCGGCCAGACCCCCGACCTGATTGTGCTGGAAGCATTGCTGCCCGATCAGGAAGGTTTCGAGGTTTGCCGCCGCATTCGCCGCACGTCGGATGGGCCGATTGTGTTTCTGAGCTCGCGTGCCCGCGCAGAAGACCGCGTGCAGGGTTTGCGCCTGGGTGCCGACGACTACCTTTCGAAGCCGTGCGCGCCGGCCGAGCTGCTGGCCCGCATAGGTGCCGTGCTGCGTCGCGCCGAGCGCGCCCGCCGGCCGCCAACCACGCCGCTCAACCAGGGCGGCTGGGTGCTCGACCCGCTGAAGCAGGTGTGTATCACTGAAGAAGGCAAGGGCATTGACCTGACGCCGCGCGAAGTGCACCTGCTGGCCTTCCTGATGAAGCGCAGCGGGCGGGTGTGCAGCAACAGCCAGATCATCCGCAACGTTTGGGGCTTTGCGCCGCAGCAGGCGCGCAGCATTGTGGCAACCTCGGTGTGGCGATTGCGCGCCAAGCTGGAGCGCGACCCGCAGAACCCGCGCCACCTGCTGACCATCCGGCACGTTGGCTATAAGTTTGACCCGGCGACCATGTGACGCTCGCCTGCCTTCTCGCGCCTGTTCCGCAGTGGGGCGGCCACGCCGCCCAATTCCTCCATATTCCCGCTTCCTGCCCGGCCGCGCCTGTTTTGCCATGCCACGAAGGCATCGGCGGGGCATGCGCGGCCGGCGTTTGCACTGCCCCGGCCTTTTTTCTTGCTTCCTTATATATACGCGATCCTGGGGCAGAGTTTATGGTATAGTACCGCCATCCAAGGAGCTTGCTATGCCACCTCGCCGCGCGTTGCGCACACTTGCCGTTCTGTTTGGCCTGGCCCTGCTGGTACTGCTGCTGTCTGGCGCGGGCCTGGTTATTGGCGTGCGCCGCGGCATAGTGCCACAGTTCACGACTGATCTGCCGGTGTGGCCTGGCGTGATGCTGACGGTGCGGAACAGCCCGCAGAGCGTGTGCCACCCGTATCAGTTCTGCCCGCGCCAGATCGGCCTGTATGTTGGCATGTCGGTATGGGTGACGTGGCGGCGCAAGAACGGGCGCGAGCCTGGGCCGCGGCTGTTGTTCCTGCCCACAATTTCGCAGCGCACCGGGGCGCAGCGCTGGATCAGATGAGGAATGCAATGATCGCTGAATCCGACATTCAGGCGGCGCGGGTGCCGTTTGCCGGGGACGATACGCCAAGCGACGCGGTGATCAACACCTGCGTGCACTGCGGGCTGTGCCTTTCGTCGTGCCCGACCTACCGCGAAACCGGGCTGGAGATGTTTTCGCCGCGCGGCCGCATCTACCTGATGAAGGGCGTGGCCGATGGGCGGATCGGCATGGAAAGCGCGGTGTTTCAGGAGCAGATGAGCGCGTGTCTGAACTGCCGCGCCTGCGAGGCAGTGTGCCCGAGCGGCGTGCAGTACGGCCAGATTCTGGAAGCCTCGCGCGCGCAGATCGAGCAGGCGCGCGACGACGGCCGGCTGCCGCCGCACCCGTGGGTGGTGCAGCTGCTGCGCGGCGGCGTGTTTGGCGCGCTGTTCAAGCGGCTGGAACTGTTTCGCGCCTTTTCGCGGCTGATGTGGATCTACCAGCGCAGCGGCGTGCAGGCGATCGCGCGCGGCACGGGCATCCTGAAGCTGCTTGGCCTGGCAGAAACTGAAACACTTCTGCCGCCGATGAGCGACACCTTTACGGTGCCGCAGGGGCAGATCTACCCGGCCGAAGGCGAAACGCGCTACCACGTGGCGCTGCTGGCCGGCTGCGTGATGTCGACGGCGTTTGCGGGCGTGCACGATGCTACAATCCGCGTGCTGCGCAAAAATGGCTGCGAGGTGATCCTGCCGCCCGACCAGGGCTGCTGTGGCGCGCTGCATGTTCATGGCGGCGATATGGATGGTGGGCGCGATCTGGCGCGGCGCAATATTGCGGCATTTGAGGGCATGGGCCTGGATGCAATTATTGTGAACGCGGCCGGCTGCGGCTCGACCATGAAGGAGTACGGCCACCTGTTGCACGACGATCCGGCCTGGGCAGCGCGCGCAGCGGCGTTTTCGGCTAAGGTCAAAGACGTGAGCGAGTTTTTGGCGGGCATCCCGCTGAACCGGCGCGACCTCAAACCCCTGCCGATCACCGTGACCTACCAGGAGCCGTGCCACCTGGCGCACGCCCAGCGCATCAGCGCCCAGCCGCGCGCGCTGCTGCGCGCCATCCCCGGCCTGATGCTCAAGGAAATGCACGAGTCGTCGCTGTGCTGCGGCAGCGCGGGTGTGTACAACGTCACCCAGCCCGAGATGGCGGCGCAGCTTGGCGAGCGCAAGCTGAACAATGCCGAGGCCACCAAGGCCGAGGTGCTGGTGACGGCCAACCCCGGCTGCCACATGCAGCTTGCCGGTGGGCTGCGGCGGCGCGGCAGCGCCATGCGCGTGCATCATATCATCGAGCTGCTCGACGCGGCGTACCGGGGCGCGAGCAGCGTGCAGTAGGCAGCAGCGCACACCTCAAACGGCCACAAAGACTCAAAGACACGAAGATTTGACATTATCTGAAGCCCTTTGTGCCTTCGTGTCTTTGTGACGCTCGTCCCTGGCTGCCTTATTTGTACGGTACTGGCTTCTGCACGCCCGGCCTACACACGCCATCGCCTGACATTCCACAAGCGAGCGTAAACAATGAAGCTGCAACGAAGCTCCTTCGCGCGCTGGTGGGCGCTGGCAGTGCTGCTGGGCGCGCTGGCGTTTGTGCCGGCCGTGGCGCAGCCGGCCGAGTCGCTGCCGTTGCTGCCGCTGAGCAGCGACCCTTTCACCAACCCCACCAGCCAGCATGGAACCGAGGTTGAGCCAGATGCGCTCTCGTTCGGCTCGACGACCGTGACGGCATTTCAGGTCGGGCGCTTCTACGATGGCGGCAGCAGCGACATTGGCTGGGCGACTTCGCAGGATAGCGGCGCAACCTGGTCGCACGGCTTTCTGCCGGGCCTGACCGTGCATAGTGGCGGTGCAACCTACAACCGCGTGAGCGACCCATCGGTGGCCTACGACGCCAAGCACGCCGCCTGGCTGATTATTGCGCTGCCATTGTTGCAGGGTGGGTTGGGCAACGCCATCACAGTCAATCGCTCGACCGATGGCGGCACCGTGTGGGACGCGCCAGTTTTCATTACCGAAACGGCCGGGCTGGACAAAACCTGGCTGGCCTGCGATAACAGCGCCGCGAGCCCGTTCTACGGCAACTGTTATGCCCACTGGTCGGTCTTTGGCAATTTGGTGGTGAGCGTTTCGCACGATGGTGGGCTGAGCTGGGACCAGCCGCGCGGGCCAGTTAATGTGTCTGGCCTGAGCGGCCAGCCGGTGGTGCGGCCAAATGGCACCGTGGTTGTGCCGTATCTTGGCGGTGGTATCGCGTCGTTTCGCTCAACCGATGGCGGCCAGAGCTGGGAAGCTCCGGTGCAGATCGCGCCGTCTTCGTATCGTGGAACGTTTGATATTGGCTTGCGCAGCTACAACATGCCCACGGTGGCGATCGATGCTGCCGGACGCGTGTTTGCGGCGTGGCCTGCATGTGATGTTGAGGCGGGCTGCGAAACAAACGATCTGTTGATGAGCTGGACCGATGACGGCACGATCTGGTCGGCCCCAGCGCGCGTGGTGGCGAGCCCCCAGCTGACGATCAGCGCAGTGCTGCCCGGGCTGGCGATCGAGCCGGGCACGGCCGGCGCTTCCGCACACATGGGCATCATGTTCTACTACTACTTCAATGTTCCGTGCGCGCGCGACAGCGGCAAGCTGTTTGCGGGCTTCACGTCCTCGGCCGATGGCGGCGCGACATGGGCACCCGCTATCACGCTAGCTGGCCCTTTCAATCTTGAATGGCTTGCACTCACGAACCAGGGGCGCATGGTTGGCGACTACATGGACGTTGGCTTTGCCGGCGGCCGCGCCTTCCCGATCTTTTCGCTGCCGCGCCCGCCATCGGTCGCGCAGTTCGATCAGGTCATCGCTACGGTGGCGGGCGGGCTGGCACCCGGCGTCGCGCTGCCCGAGCACGCGATCAGCGCCGAACGCGTGCCGTGCCGCTACCTGCCGCTGATCAGCCAGCCCGACCCGTTTGCGCAGCCCACGCCGCTGCGGTAGAATGCCAGGCACCTGATGCTGGCGCTTGCGTGCGGCCGGCATGGCCAGCGGGAGGGCTGTGGGCTTGCGGCATACTATTCTCATGATCGCGCCAACGAGTTTTTTTGCCGACTATGGCTGCCATATTCGCATCTGGCAGGAAGCCAAGGCGCTGCAAAAGCTCGGGCACCGGGTTGTCATCACCACCTACCATAATGGCGACGACATGCCCGGCGTTGAGATTCGCCGCTCGTGGGATGTGCCCTGGCTCAAGCGCGCCATGGTCGGCTCGTCGCGCCACAAAATCTACCTCGACGCCGCGCTCTCCTACCGCGCGCTCGAAACTGGCCGGCGCCTGCGCCCAACGATCATTCACGCGCACCTGCACGAAGGCGCGCTGATCGGCGCGGTGCTCAAGCGCATTCTGCGCGTGCCGCTGGTGTTCGATTTCCAGGGCAGCATGACCTCGGAAATGATCGACCACCATTTTCTCAGCGGGAAAGACAGCCGCGCCTACACCATGCTGCGCAGGCTGGAGCAGGCGATCAACACCCAGGCCGACGCGCTGATTACTTCAAGCGAAAATGCCGCCGAGCTGCTGCGCCGCGATTTCCGCTTTCCCAACGACCGGCTCTACACCGTGGCCGACGGCATCAACACCGACCGCTTCCGCCCGCTGGCCGAAACGCCCGCGTGGCAGGCCGAGCGCGCCGCGCTGCGCGCCGAGCCGGCCGACACTGCCGCCGCCAGCACGGCGCTGGCGAGCATCCGCAGCACGCTCACGCCCTACACGGTCGACAGCTCCTACAGCGCGCTCGACGCGGCGCTGATCATCCTGCGCGAGGGGCTGGAGGCGCTGCTGGTGGTGGTTGCGCTGCTGGCCTTCCTGCGCAAATCGGGCAACAGCGACAAGCGCGGCTGGATCTGGGCTGGCGCCGGGCTGGGCGTGCTGGCCAGCATTGGCGCGGCGCTGGCGCTGCAGGCAATTTTCAGCACGGTCAGCGCCGGCCGCAACCGCGAGCTGATCGAAGGCATCACCGGGCTGGTAGCTGCCGCGCTGCTGTTCTACGTTTCCTACTGGCTGCACAGCAAGGCCAGCCTGGGCGCGTGGAAAAAGTACATCGACGCGCGCACGACCCAGGCACTGGCGCGTGGCAGCATGCTGGGCCTGGCGCTCTTGCGGCAGGCGTTTGGCGCGTTCTACGCGCGCGGGCTGCGCACCGTGGGCCTGGGCGTCGACGCGCAAAACCTGAGCGGCGCGACGCGCCTGTACGAGCGCGCCGGCATGGTGGTTGCCGAGCGCTACGACCACAAGGAAAAGCAGATTGGCCGGGAAGCAGACAAATAAGCCACCTAGCGTACCGAGGCTACCAAAGTTCAACGAAAAACGCACGGCGCCGGTAAAAGCGTCGTGCGTTTATCATACCTAAACCCAAAAGGTGCCCCAACCGATAGATCATATCAAAGAGTGTGTATTTGAGCTGTTCGCACCCTTCGATACGGGCTACGCCGCACTCAGGATGCTGACTCTTTTGACATTGCCCGAGTCCTATCTTCTGGCTCCTGACCCTTGACTCCTGTCTTCTCGCCTATGCCACCGCTGGCGTGCCCACGCCACGGGCGCGGCGCTCCTGCGCGCGCAGGTAGAAAAAGACCGCCAGCGCCGCCGCCAGCAGCAGCAGCTGTGGCAGCAGGGTCTGCCAGGTCAGGTAGATGCCGAAGAACTCCAGCACCGCGTTCGAGTCGCCGCTGCCGATAGGTGAAGTCGGCAGCACATCGGCGACCTGCAGGGCGTGCAGGCCGGTGCCGACGAACTTAAAGCCCAGGTAGTAGACCAGCAAACCAGCCACGCGGAAGAATGGCCGCAGCGGCAGCTTCACGCCGACCACCAGCATCAGCACGGCCAGCACGGCCAGCACGGCCGCGCCAGCACCAAAGCCCAGCAGCAGGTCGCGCATGCTGATCGAGGGGGCCATGCCCAGGTAGAACACCGCCGTCTCGGCGCCCTCGCGGAATACCGCCAGAAGAGCCAGCAG
>LJCR01000789.1 GCA_001399705.1 Kouleothrix aurantiaca | reverse complement strand
ATGCCCGCGCCGCGCCCTTTTTGTACCACGCTATGACAGAGTATTCCCCGTTCCCACGAATGGCAGTTGCCATTATGGCGCTGCTGGGCCTGATTGACGCGGCCTACCTTTCGCTGGAGCGCCTGACCGGCGGCGCGCTGGTGTGCCCGGTGGGCGGCGGCTGCGAGGCCGTGCAAAGCAGCGCATATGCAATTATGTTGGGCGTGCCGGTGGCATTTATTGGCGTGGCCGGCTATGCCGCGCTGCTCCTGGCAGCGCTCTTGTCGCTGAACATGGATACAGTTGCCGGCGTGCGCCTGGCCGATGTGCTGCTGGCGCTCGCCAGCATTGCGCTGCTGGCTGGCATCTACTTCAGCTACCTGCAAGTCGCCGTGATTGGCGCAATCTGCTTCTGGTGCGCAATCGCCGCCCTGCTCGACCTGGGCATCTGGGTAGCGGCTTTCCTGAACTGGCGTGCCAGCCGGCAAGCCGAGGCTGCGGGCGCATAATGCGTTGACATTCGCCCAAGCTGGCTCTATAATGCATCGGTTTTCACAAAGTTTCCCGTCATGGAGGCAAAGAAGCTGTGCGTAGTCGAGATGCAACCCTACTCGTTTTAACCCTCATTGTTACCGGGCTCGCGCTCTGGATCGACTTCGCGCCCGATAATCGCTGGCTCAACCGCGATGTTCGCACGCGCCTGGGGCTTGATCTGCAAGGCGGCACACAAGTGCTGCTGCGCGCACAAGAGCCCAACGTGGCGCGCGATGTCATGGAAACAGCCGAGCAGGTGGTCGATCGGCGCGTCAATGGCCTGGGCCTGAGCGAAACGATCGTTCAGCTCTCGGGCAACGATCGCATTATTGTCGAGCTCCCGGGCGTGACCAACCCCGAGCAGGTGAGCGAGACGCTGCGCGGCACTGGCAAGCTTGAATTTATTGCCAATGTCGATGGGCAGGGCTTTTCTGGCGCGGATGCGCCGCAGCAAGGCTCGATCGTGCGCACCACCGGCAGCCCAGCGCCCCGCATTCGCTCGACCGTCCCCACCACCAGCACCAACGAGCTGTCGTCGACTCAGGCGCTGTCCAACACGCTGACAACCGGGCCGATCTACGCGAGCATCACCGACGGCCGCGACCTCAACACCAGCCAGGTTCAGCCGCAGTTCGGCAACAACCAGACGCCGGGCGCCAGCCAGTTTGCGGTGGGCTTTGCCTTCAATGGCAACTCGGCCTCGCAGCTCGAGCGCTTCACCAGCCAGAATGTCGGCAAGCTGATGTGTATCGTGCTTGACAATGTCGTCAATAGCTGCGCCACCATCCAGAGCGCGCTGATCGGCGGCAGCGGGCAGATCACCACTGGCACCCGCGCCGAGGCCGAGCGCCTGTTTACACAGCTTAAGTATGGCGCGCTGCCTGTCTCGCTGCAGGTTGAATCGAGCCGCACTGTCTCGGCGACGCTGGGCCAGGATTCGGTGAACGCCAGCTTGCTGGCCGGCGCAGTGGGCCTGGTCATTGTGGCGCTGTTTATGATCCTGTACTACCGCCTGCCGGGCGTGCTGGCGACGCTGGCGCTGCTGATCTACACCGCGATCAGCTTTGCGCTGTACCGCCTGATCCCGATCACGCTAACGCTGGCGGGCATCGCGGGCTTTATTCTTTCGATCGGCCTGGCCGTCGACGCGAACGTGCTGATCTTCGCGCGCTTGAAAGAAGAGCTGCGGCGCGGCAAATCGCTGCGCGCGGCCGTTGAAGCCGGCTTCTCGGAAGCGTGGCCCGCCATCCGCGACTCGAATGCGTCGACGCTAATCACCAGCGCGATCCTGTTCTTGTTCGGCAATAGCTTCGGCGTGAGCATCATCAAGGGCTTTGCGCTGACGCTTGGCCTGGGCATTGTGGTCAGCCTGTTCACCGCGATCACCGTCACGCGCACCTTCCTGCGCCTGATTGTGCCGCTGCGCATGGCCCAGAACCCCTGGATGTTCGAGCTTGAGTCCGCGCCCGGCCTGGAGCGCGAACGCGAACGCGAGGCGATGGCCTAAGCAGCAACAAATGCAGGTTTTCTTGCATCGATAATCTGCGATCTGCAACCTGAGTGTACAATTCGACCGAGGAGTTCGTTTCAATGGAGAGTATTGTTCGCCATCGCTATATCTGGTTTCTGATCTCGCTGCTGATCATTATCCCAGGCCTGGTGTTTCTGCTGATGCCCGGCGGCGGATTGCATCCCAGTATCGATTTCAGCGGCGGCGCGCTGTGGGAGTTTCAGTTCCCCGGCAAGCAAAGCAGCGACCTGAACACCGATGAAATCGCCGCGATCTTTACGCAGCAAGGCTTTGAGGACGCCAAGGTGCAGCTCAGCACCGTGACGACGCAAGGCACGACCTTCCCGGCCGTGCTGGTGCGCACCAAGGCGCTCAACGCCGACACCGGCGAAGAGCAGCAGCGCAACGTTCTGGCCGCACTGCAAGCCAAATACGGCCAGGATACGCGCCGCGAGCAGGTGCAGAGCGTTGGCGCGACCGTCAGCCAGGAATCGACGCGCAGCGCGGTTATTGCCGTGCTCGGCGCCAGCTTAGCGATTCTGGTCTATCTGACGTTCGCCTTCCGCAAGGCGCCGCACCCGATTCGCTACGGTGTCTGCGCGATCGTCGCCATGCTTCACGACGTGCTGGTCGTGCTGGGCGTTGCCGCGATCATGGGATATTTCTTCGGCCTGGAAGTCGACGCGCTGTTCCTGACGGCGCTGCTGACAATCATTAGCTTCTCGGTGCACGACACGATTGTGGTGTTCGAT
>LJCR01000788.1 GCA_001399705.1 Kouleothrix aurantiaca | reverse complement strand
GCGTCGAACAGCGCCAGCGCGTTTGCCGACAGCGACGGGCTTTGGCTGAGCCCGATCGTTTCTTTTGATTCGCTCATGCTTTTCGTCCTTCTCGTGATCACCTACGCGGCGCAGCCGGAAATAATTTTGTGGCCTTACAAAGCCACATTCCAGCTCACCGCCCCCCACCACCCTCTTCCGCCGCGTCGAGCAGCGCCAGGCCACGCGCCAGCTTGCTTTGCGATTCGGGTTGCAGCGCAAAGCGCGCGCGCAGCAGTTCAACCAGCTCGTCGAAGTCGGCGCGGCTGGCGCCCGCCAGCAGCTCGATCTCAAGCTCGCGAAACAGCTGCGCAAGGCCGCCCGCGTTCATGCTGCCGGTGTCGAGGCTGATCTCGGCCACGCGCGCGCCATCGCGCTCGGCGTAGATATGCCGGCGGCGCGTGCGCATTGCCAGCGTTGGGGCCAGTGGCGCGCCGCCCGAGAGCGCCAGCGTGCGCTCGCGCACCTCGCCAGCCGGCCAGGTCTGCGGGTCGTCGCTCGGGCCAACGTCGACTTCCCACTCGTCGCGCTCGTAGGTTCCGTCGGCCACTTTCGCCTCGCCTTTGGGCGTCGCAATGCGGCGCGCGCCAACCGTGCGCACGCGCAGGCCATAGCGCGCCTGGCGCAGCCGCCGGTCGGCAGTGTCGAAGTAGACATTGCGCTGATCTTCTTCGCCGGGTTCAGCAGCAAGCTGAAATGGGCCAATCGCCGCCAGCGCCAGCAGCGCCGGGCAAAGGCGTATATGCATAGAAAGAACTCCTCTTCGTCTCGCCGGGCCGCATTATACCCCACGCAACGGCTGATCAGCAGCGTGGTATACTGGCATCTGTGAAAAGTCGCACATGCCGGGCATGCTGCGCACGTGCCAGCAAAGGGATTTGGTCATGGTGCCACCACGCGAACTGCGCGAGCTTGCCTTCTTTGCCGATCTGGACGACCAGACGCTGGCGGATGTTGGGCGCAAGGTTCAGCGCTGCGAGTATCGCCCGGGCGAGCACATCCTGTTCGAAGGCGAGCAGCCACCCGGTCTCTTCTTTGTGCAGCGCGGCCGCGTGCGCCTTTCGCGCACCGCCCCCGATGGCCGCGAGCAGGTGCTGGCCATGGTCGGCGCGGGCGAGAATTTCAACGCCGTGCCGCTGTTCGACGACAACCCCAACCCCACCACCGCCCGCGCAATGAGCCCGGTCCACTGCCTCTTGCTGCCGCGCGATGCGCTCCTTTCGCTCTTGCACCGCCACCCCGACCTGGCGCTGGCCGCGCTGCGCGAAATGGCCGGCCAGCTGCGCGACCTGGTTGTGCTGGTCGAAGACCTCGCCTTCCGCTCGGTGCGCGAGCGCCTGGCACGCCAGTTGCTTCACGAAGCTGGTGAAGGGGCAGCGGTGCTGACGC
This sequence comes from Kouleothrix aurantiaca, assembly GCA_001399705.1. Taxonomy (GTDB): domain Bacteria; phylum Chloroflexota; class Chloroflexia; order Chloroflexales; family Roseiflexaceae; genus Kouleothrix; species Kouleothrix aurantiaca. The sequence continues at coordinate 1,370 of LJCR01000788.1, read as the reverse complement.
ATCAGGAGCTGGCCGAGCGCACCGGCACCGTGCGCGAGATCGCGGGGCGCGCATTGCGCCAGCTGGCCCAGGAAGGGCTGGTGCGCCTGGAGCGCGGCCGCGTGATTGTACTCGACCGCGCCGGCCTCGCGCGCCTCCTCGATGGCTAGCGCCACTGGTTAAAAATCTGTACGAAATGGAACAAAAGTAGCAGACAGGACGCGCGGGCAGTGCTATCGTTGCGATGTTTCATCCTGTACGAAAGAGCAGGTCGCGAACGCTATGGCATACATCATTACCGAGCCCTGTATCGGCACCAAAGACGCTTCGTGCGTGGCGGTCTGCCCGGTCGACTGCATCTACGAGGGCGACGACCAGTACTACATCAACCCCGAAGAATGCATCGACTGTGGCGCGTGCGAGGCCGAGTGCCCGGTGAGCGCGATCTTCGCGGATCGCGCGCTGCCCGCCGAGATGCGCGGCTATGTCGAGAAGAACCGGGCCTACTTCTAGACCATTTCCTGATTTGCCACAAAGACTCGAAGACGCGAAGGGTGTATGCGCTTTGGTCTTCGGGTCTTTGTGGTTTGAACCATATGCAGTCGAAGGATGTATTTCACTTCGCCACAAAGGCACGAAGGCACAAAGACCAAAGAAAGTGATCTGTGTGCCTTTGAGTCTTCGTGGCAAAAGTCTCATCGGCAGGCTAGACCATAAACGACGCCGGGAAGTTCGGGTCGGTGAGCGCGGGCCGGTCGAGCTGGAAGGTGTCGAGCGGGTAGGCCGCCTCGCCTTCAAGCGCAAGCTGGCTGAGAATCTGGCCGATCAGGCTGGCGAACTGAAAGGCGTGGCCCGCGCCAATCGCCACCGCAATCTGCGGGTGCTCGGGCAGCGTGTCGATGATGAAATCGCGGTCGGGCGTGAGCGTGTACAGGCAGGTTTTGGTATACAGCTCGGGGCCTGCGCCGCCCGGGATGTAGGTATCCATGAAACGCTGCAGGTCGGCGCGCGAGCGCGGGTTCACTTCAAATGGGCGCGTGTCGGCAGTCACCACATCGCCGCCCACATCCTGCCCGGCCTTGATCGCCACTTCGCCATGGATCGGGAAGCCATAGAAGCAATCGCGCGCGCCGCCGTGCCAGATCCAGATTGGGAAGCGCTCGGGCGCGAAGTCGCGCAGCTGCCGTGGCTGGAAGTAGGTGACCTGCTCCTGCGTGACGGTCAGCGGCAGGCTGATGCCGGCCTCGCGCAGCACCTGATTGCTCCACGCGCCCGAGGTCACCACCACGCGGCGGGCGTGAAACGTGCCCGCATCGGTATGCACCTCGGCGCCATCTGGCACCGGCGTGATCGCGCGCACTGGTGTGTTGGCGCGGATGGTCGCGCCGCGG
>LJCR01000787.1 GCA_001399705.1 Kouleothrix aurantiaca | reverse complement strand
CGGCTGGACGCGCTTTGTTTCGATGCAGGATTACTACAACCTGCTGTATCGCGAGGAAGAGCGCGAGATGCTGCCCTTCTGCCGCAGCCAGAACATCGCCGTCATCCCCTGGTCGCCTATGGCGCGCGGCAAGCTCACCCGCGACTGGGATGCCAGCAGCGCGCGGCTGGAAACCGACGAAGTGGCGAAGCGGCTGTACGCCGTGACAGAGGCCGCCGACCGCCAGGTTGTCGAGCAGGTGGCGGCGGTGGCGGCGGCGGTGGTGGCACCAAGCCAACCGTACCACCCAAACGCCCGACAGTACCACCGAAATAACCAGTGCGTGCTGGGCAAGCTCTGCTATGCGCTGATGACTTGCCCAGCTGCCCTAATCAGCTTACAGCGCCCAGTTGCGCGCTAAACTAACGCCCACGAATTGGAGGAGTAGGAGCAATGAGAAGACGGCATCTAACCATCCAAACTACCAGTATCCTGTGCTTACTCTTGTTCGCAGCCATTGGTAGCCCGGCAGGTGCGAATAGCAAATACACCCAAACGTTTAGCAAGGCGGGCGGCAGCGGCGCGCAGGTAGCCCAGGACACCAGTGCGAACGTGGTTGAGCCACAACCAGCCACAAGCGCACCCCTGCCATCTGGCAACGCCATGCCATTGTCCGGGGCAATAGGGGGCGCAGCCCCATCTCAAACAAATGCGGGGCCAGCCAGCACCTTTACGTTGTATGAAGATTTCGAACAGGATTGGACCTCGTACTGGACGCTTGATGATACAAGCTCTACCGACGGCGGCGAGTACCTCTGGGGCCAAAGAACATGTTATGTCTATCAGGGGAAATTTGCTGCGTTCTCGGTCGGTGGTGGCGCGAAGGGTAGCTCACGCGGCTGTTCAAGCAACTACCCCGTCAATGCACACTCAACAGCCGTATTTGGTCCAATAGATTTATCAAGCTACGTAAATGGTAATCTTGTGTATCATCTTACAGGCAAAAGCGAGTACAATGGTGTTACCGCATCATGCACAAGCGCAGATGATACTGTTTTCGTTGGTATTGGTACCAACCCCGATATAACAACTCATTACGGGTATATTTCCTGCGGAGACTTTTCTGATAAGCAGTATGTGAATACACTGGACTTATCTAAAGTGCCGTTGAATATTTTTGGCCCGCAAGGGGTTTATCTCTCTATGCAATTCGATAGCGATGGCGACTCGAATCGCGGCTTTGGCTTTGCGGTTGATTATCTATCGCTTGTTCTTACCAAGCCCGACCCTGCCCCAGAAACCAAAATATACGTTCCAATGTCGCGCAAGTACACTGCGCCGGCTGTCAAAGGTTGCCCGGATAACGAGCCGAATTCGGTGAAAACACAGGGCAGCGTCATCACGCAGTTTGGTGTTGCCTGCAAAGGCACGCTGCCGCCTGGTGATGCGAGTGACTTCTACGCGGTTGATGTCAGTGCCAACCGCAAGCTGATTGTCGATCTTAACAACTTTGGCAAGAACGACTATGATGTCTATCTCTACAATGCCAACTCGGACACGCCGATTGCGCAAAGCGCCCTGAACCCGGGCCTGCCAGAGCATCTGGAGTTCACGAGCTCTTCGTCGCAGCGGCTGTATATCTGGGTAGTTGCACGCGATCCATATATCAGCCCATACAGCTACTACCTCACAGTACAACGCTAGCATCCACGTTATACCTTCAAAAGAAAAGCGCCGGGGCGAATATCGTCCCGGCGCTTTGCTGCCTGCCATGCCCACAGCCAATAGTTTTATGGTATCCTGCAACGCGCACGTACTCGTACAATGAGGAGAGTGACGCGTGAGACATACCTTCCGCTACCTTGCCCTGGCCGCGCTTGCACTGCTGCTAATGCTGCCAACCCTTGCGCTAGCCCAGGGCCGCGTGGTGATAGACGATACCACCGGCGACGTTGATCAGGCCAGCGTGCGCCGCGCCGCGCAAAACCTCACCAGCAAAAACGCCACAGTTGTGGTGCTTGTGACCGACCAGACCGGCAGCGACCCGCAGGCATATGCCAGCCAGAAGCTCCAGGCCAACGGCATTCAGTCCAGCCCGCTTGAGCCTAGCGCCATTATCTACCTGGTTTCGCTGGATCGGCGCAATGTGTTCATCTACTACGGTGCCGATTGGAACGCCACCCTCGGGCCAAGCTACCAGAACATCGCCAACAACGACATGATCCCGCAGATGGCGCGCGGCAACATCACCGACGGGCTGGTTGCAGGAATCAATGGCACGCTTGACGCGATCAACAACCCGCCCGGCGCGCCGATCAGCCTCGCGCCAATCGCGATTGCGATTGTGGTGGTGGCGCTGCTGGTGATCGGCGTGCCGCTGGTGCTGCGCAGCCTGGGCAAGCGCCGCTACGTCGCGCAGGCACTGGCGCAGGCCCGCCAGGGTGCCGAAGACGCCCGCAAGCGCGCTGGTGCGGCCATTGCCGACTTCGGGCAACTGCTGAAAGACGCCCGCGACAAAGCCCAGTACGACGCGATTTCCTACGCGCCCTCCGATGTCGCGCAAATAGCAGGCTGGCAGCGCGCCGCCGAGCAGCAGTTCGTCCAGGCGCAAGAACAGTTCGATGCTGCGGGCGAAACACTAGCCGCCACCGGTGCGCCAAACGCCGAGTATTACGCAATGGTGGCTCAACGCTACGATGCCGCTGCCCAGCAAACCGGGGCCGCGCGCGATCAGCTTGCCCGGGCCGAAGCGCGCCGCGCCGAGCTCGATCAGCTCAACGCCAGCGCGCCCGGCGAAAT
>LJCR01000786.1 GCA_001399705.1 Kouleothrix aurantiaca | reverse complement strand
CTTCGAGTCTTTGTTGCTGACCTGCCAGCTGTTGCCGCTGCGCTGGAGCTGCAGCGTAACTTTGCCGAGCACGCGCCCCCAGTACGACGACTCGATGATCAGCACGTTGTTGATAATCGTCTTCGGCACGTCGAGGTGCGAGTGGCCGGCCAGAATGACGTCGATGCCGGGCACCTGCTGGGCCAGCTCGATGGTCAGGTTCTCCTCGGGCAGCGAGCCGCTGTCCTGCCAGGTCGAGGGGTCGGTGAGCCAGTTTTCGGGCTTGCTGGTGTTGCTTGGGATTTTGTCCCAGCCAATGTGCTGGGCAACAACCACAATATCGGCGCCGGCCTTGCGGATTTCGGGCACGTAGCGCTTGGCTGTCTCAACCGGGTTGTCGAAGCGCAGGCCGGCGATGTTCTCGGGCTTCTCCCAGTTCGGGATCGAGGGCGTCGTCAGGCCCAGGATGCCGACCTTCACGCCATTCACCTCTTTGATGACGTAGGGGCGGAAGGCTTCGCTGCCGTCGCTCTTGCGGATGTTGGCCGAAACCACCGGGAAGTTCAGCTGGCCGATCCAGCGATTCAGGGTTTCCTGGCCGTAGTTGAACTCGTGGTTGCCGAGCGCGGCAACATCATACTTGAGCGCGTTCATAGCCACGGCCATCGGGTGGGCGGCATTCTTGTCGATCGCCGCGTAGTAGTAGCCGGGCGGCGTGCCCTGAATGGTGTCGCCGCTGTCGAGCAGCAGCGCGTTCGGGTCGGCGGCGCGCTCGCGGCGCACCAGCGTGGCAACCTTAGCCAGGCCCCACTCAGCGGTGCGGCCCGTGTAGTAGTCGTAGGCCAGCAGGTTGCTGTGCAGGTCGGTGGTCTGCAGGATGGTCAGGGTGCGGGTGTCGCCTTGCGCGGCGGCAGTGGGCGCGGCGGCCAGCGGCAGCACGAGCGCGCCAAGAAGCAGCAGCGCGATCAAACGGCGCCAGGTCATACGGGCTCCTCTCTTCGTTGATGAAACCTCACGTATTGTGATATCGGGTAGTATTGGCGCCGCGCATCATACCACAGAATTGGGCAGTAGCTGGCAGGTGGCCTAACTCTGGCGGCGGCGCGCGTCGATCATGCGGCGAATTTCTTCACCCTGACGCCATTCCTGCTCGGCCAGGTCGTCGGCGCGCAGCAGCGGCGGCACCGCCACCGGCCGCCCGCTTCCATCCACAGCGACCATGCTGAAGTAGCCGGTAGTGCACATGCGCCGGTCGCCAACCAGCGGGTGCTCGGCAAAAATATGCACGCGCGTGATCATCGACGTGCGCCCAACGTAGATCACGCGCGCGCTGGCCTCGATGATCTCACCGGCGTGGATGGGCGTGCGGAAGTCGATGCGCTCGCTCGACGCGGTGACGAGCGCGTTGCGGCAGAAGCGCAGCGCAGCAATCGCCGCGGCTTTATCCATCAGCGCCATTACCTCGCCGCCGAACATCGTGCCGTGGTTGTTGGTCTGGCCGGGCAGGATGATGTCGGCAATTGTGACTTCGGGAGCGCTGCGCGCTGCCTGGTTGGTCATAGTTTCTCCTTTGTAGCCATCGTTTGCGAGGGCGCGCAGCCCTCACAATAAACGAAGGGTATATCGCGAGGGTGTGCTATCATAGCAGCTCCAATCACCCACAAGGAGCACACATGACCGATACAATCGCCGAGCGCACCCGCGCCGATCAGGCCCACCTCATCCACCCGCTGCACCACCCCCGCGCCCACCAGGCCCCCAAACTCTGGGTTTCCGGCCAGGGCGCGCTGGTGCGCGACGCCGAAGGGCGCGAGTTCATCGACGGCCTGAGCGGGCTGTGGAACGTCTACGTCGGGCATGGCCGCCGCGAGCTGGCGCAGGCCGCCTACGACCAGATGAGCACGCTGGCGTACAACTCATCCTACGCCGGCTCGACCAACCTGCCCGCGATTGCGCTGGCCGAAAAGCTCAGCGCGCTGGTCTACCCCTCGATCAACACCTTCTTCTTCACCAGCGGCGGCGCCGAGGCCAGCGAAAGCTCGTTCAAAACCGCGCGCTTCTACTGGAAGGCGCTGGGCAAGCCCGAAAAAACCAAGATCATCGCGCGCACGCGCGCCTACCACGGCGTCACACTCGCAGCCATGAGCGCCACCGGCCTCGCCAACTTCTGGCCCATGTTCGAGCCGCGCGTGCCCGGCTTTCTGCACATCGAGTCGCCCTTCCCCTACCGCTTCGTCAACCCCAGCCCCGCGCTCAGCGACGGCGTGGCGGCGGCGAATTTGCTCGAAGAAGCGATTTTGCGCGAAGGCGCCGACACTGTGGCCGCCTTTATCGCCGAGCCGGTGCAGGGCGCGGGCGGCGTGATCGTCCCGCAGGACGACTATTTCGCGCGCATTCGCGAGATCTGCGATAAGTACGAGGTGCTGCTGATCGCCGACGAGGTGATTACCGGCTTTGGTCGCACCGGGCGCTGGTTCGGCCTGGAGCACTATGGCATCGAGCCGGACATCATGCAGTTCGCCAAGGGCATCACCAGTGGCTACATCCCGCTCGGCGGCATCGGCGTCTCCGACGCCATCCGCGACGTGATGAACAACGTGCCGCCCGCGCAGCGCTGGATGCACGCCTTTACCTACGCCGGCCACCCCACCTGCGCGGCCGTCGCGCTGCGCAATATCGCGATCATCGAGGACGAGGGGCTGGTGCAGCGCGCCGCTGAGGTGGGTGCGCGCTTCCAAAGCCGCCTGCGCGAGCTGCTGGCCCACCCGCATGTCGGCGATGTGCGCGGCATCGGCATGATC
>LJCR01000785.1 GCA_001399705.1 Kouleothrix aurantiaca | reverse complement strand
GCCCGATGTTGAGCTCGAAAGCCCGTCGGCAGCGCTTGAGCGCCAGGTGCTCCAGCAGCAAAAGCCCCTCCTGCTCCGCACAGCGGCCGAAATCAGCGCCCTGCAGCCCGAGCAGCACGGCATGGCATCCTGGATGGGTGTGCCGGTTATTCAGGGCGAGCATGTTCTGGGCATCATCAGCGTGCGCAGCGCCGAGCCAAATGCGTTCGACCAGGATGATGCACGCTTTCTGAGCACAGTGGCGAGCCAGGCCGCCACGGCCCTGGCAAAAACGCGCCTGTTCGACGAGCGCGAGCGCCGCCTGCGCGAAGCCAACGCCATGCGCGATATTGGCAATGCCGTCACGTCCACACTCGATCTGCAAGATGTGCTCGAACGCCTGCACACCGAGCTTGGGCAGGTCATCGACGTCAACACATCGTATGTTGCGCTCTACGACGCCTCGCAGGGCATTTTGTCCTACCCGATTGTGTACGACAGCGGCGTGCCGGTTTCGTTCGAGCCCGATTATGTTGGCAGCGGAGGCATTGGCACGAATGCCTGGGTCATTACGCATAAACAGCCCATTTTGGTTGGCACGGTTGAGGAATTCGAACAGTTCAAAACCAACCAGGAAGATGTGCGAGTAGGTCGTGACGACAAAGAAGAAGAATCGTACCTGATCGCCCCGATTCTGCTGGGCGACGAGGTGCTTGGCGTCATCAACATCCAGAGCTACGAGCAGCACGCCTTTGGGCAGGACGACCTGCGCTTTGTTTCGACAGTTGCAAACCAGGCAGCGATCGCGATTAATAACGCGCGTTTGTTCCAGGAGCGCGGCCGCCGCATCAACGAACTGGCAACGTTCAATGAGATCGGCCAGTCGCTGAGCGCCGTGTCGAAGCACGACGATCTGGTCGATATGATCTATCGCCAGACGAGCCGCTTGCTCGACACAACACATTTTTATATCGCGCTTTACGACGAGCGCCGCCGCTCGATTGAGTTCCCGCTGGTATATGCCTACGGCGGGCGCGTCAGCGGCGAGCCAAGCCGCCAGCAGATCATTTTGACCGACGATGTGATTCGCACCCGCGAGCCGCTGCTGCTCGACGAGCCAGCGCTTCACGCCCAGCTCGCTCAGCACGGGGTCGTGCAGCCAGAACCGCTGGCGAAATCGTGGCTGGGCGTGCCGATGATCGCGGCCGATCGAATCATTGGCGTGATTGGTATTGAACATTACTCGAATACCCAGGCGTTTAGTGAAGAGGATGTGCGCCTGCTCTCCACCATTGCGTCGTGGGGCGCAACCGCGCTGGAAAACGCACGCCTGCTTGGCGAATCGCGCCAGAGCGTGCAGGAGCTGACCGCGCTCTACGATATCAGCCAGGCGCTGGCCGGCAATTTCGATCAGCAGGAAGTCGTCTATGCGATTGCCTGCAGCACGCTCGACTTGCTGCAAGGCAGCGTGTGTGGCGTGCTGGTGTTCGATCAGCGGCTCAAGCCCATGCACCAGATTTTGGTCGATAGCGATCACCCAGAAACGATTGATCGCGAGTTTGCCGCCGATGCCGAGCCACTGATCGCGCGGCTGCTGCAAAGCGACCGCCCGCTTATGCTGAACAGCGTGCGCAGCGTGGTGCCACCCAATTCGCTGCTGCTGGAGCTTGGGCTGCGCAGCGCGCTCTGCGCCCTGATTGGCTCGCGCGAGCAGCCGCTGGGCGTGGTTGTGCTTGGCACGCGCAGCGCGCGCAACTGGCACGATCGCGAAAGCTCGCTGATGTCGCTGCTGGCCACGCAATCGGCGCTGGCGCTCGAAAGCGCGCGCCTGTTCCAGAGCGAGCAATCGCGCCGCCGCGCCGCCGACACGCTGCGCGAAGTCGCGCAGACGCTCACCAGCGTGCTGGCGCTTGACGATATCACCCAGCTGATTCTTGAGCAACTGCGCCGCGTGGTGCCTTACGACACGGCCTCACTGATGCTGCGCGACGACGATATGCTCGTGATACAAGCCACACGCGGCTTCGACGAAGAGCACCGCCTGGAAGTCGAGCAGCTCAGGTTCGACCTTGCCACCGACAAAACCATGGCGCACATTATCGAAACGCGCCAGCCGCTGGTAGTCGAAGATGCGCAGGTCAACCCGTATTTTGTGCCGGTTGAAGGCACCGAGCATATCCACGGCTGGCTTGGCGCGCCGCTGCTGCTTGATGATGAAGTGATCGGCCTGCTGACCGTCGACAGCCGCGATGTTGGCGCATACGATGAGGAAGACGCGCAGCTTGCATTTGCGCTCGCCAGCCTGGCCGCGCAGGCCATTCGTAATGGCCGCCTTTTCTCGGAAGTACACCAGCTTGCTGCTGCGCTTGAGCAGCGCGTGGCCGAACGTACCGCCGCACTTGCCGAAACGAATACGCTGCTGTCGGATGAGAAAGAGCGCCTGCAAGCCGTTCACTCAATTACGCTTGAACTCTCGCAAACGCTCGATCTTGAAGCCACGCTGACGAAATCGCTCGGGCTGACATCCAAGGCGATCGGCGTCAAGCGCGGCTCGATCATGCTGCGCGACCCGCAGTCGAAATCGCTGATCTGCCGGGCAGTTCTCACCAGCGATGGGAGCGTGCGCTCGACCTATATTCCCATCAGTTTTGCGCAGGGCGGCGGCCTGGCCGATTGGGCGATGGAGCAGGAAAACACCATCAGCGTGCCCGACGTGCGAAAAGATGCGCGCTGGGTGCGCGAGCAAGGCCGCGCCGACGAAGTGCGCTCGGCAGTCGCCATCCCGCTGCGCACCAAAGACGAGAC